>CAZHJW010000177.1:0-4557 GCA_964533265.1 uncultured Pedosphaera sp. | reverse complement strand
ACTGACCAATGTGAAGGGGCTTTACCAGAAGCAGCCGGTCGATAAGAAGTAACCGCCCTCATTCCTCCCCGTGAAAGTCTTTGAGTGCTTTGACTTGTCTTGCCGATGCGTGCCAAGCGCTATAGACTGAGGTGCATGGACCCCAAACAACTTCATGTTATCCAAGCCATGGAAAAGGCCGGAGCCACTGAGCACCTTACTGACCGCGAAAAGCATTTGGTAGGGCTGGCTGTCACCATTACCCGCGGCTGCGCCTACTGCACCGGTGGCCGCACCGAAAAAGCGCTCGCTTCAGGGATCACGCAGGAAACCCTCAGTGCCAACACCGATCTTGTTGCTGCAGTGAATGCAGGGGTAGCTGTACGCACAGTCCTGCAGGGTCTGGAAGGGCTCAGCTGCGATAGCCCCGAGTGCGCCTCCTGATACCGGACTTACTTTTTCCGCCGCCCGCGTACTTTCCAGTTCGGATCAGGCTTATGCATTTTTTCCATGAGCGATACCGCCTGTTTCACCAGCTGCGGCTTTTCCTTCGCCTGATCCCGCGCTTCAGCCGGGTCATTTGAAAGATCATAGAGCTGAACCTCGCCTGTAAACATCGGTTGGCGAATGGCCTTCCACTTGCCAAAGCGCACTGCCTGCGCAGAACCCCGCTCGTAGAATTCCCAATACAAGGGGCTTTTCCGCACCTTCTTTTTTCCATGCAACACATCCACGAAACTTTCGCTGTCAATTCCTGCGGGCGCCTTGGCTCCAGCCAGTTCACTCGCCGTTGCCATCAAATCCCCAAAGTACCACGGAGCCCCATCAGCACCACCGGCCTGAATGGTGCCCGGCCACCACGCAATGGTCGGCACGCGAATGCCGCCTTCAGTCAAATCACGCTTAATACCGCGGTAAGGCCCATTGGAATCAAAATAATCCGCCTTATGACCGCCTTCCTGATGCGGGCCGTTGTCTGAGGTAAAAATAACCAGTGTGTCCCTGGCAATCTTCAGTTCCTTGAGTAGATCCAGTATCCGACCGGTATCCCGATCAATATTACGGATCATCGCCCCAAACCCCTTCTCGGGCTCGGGCCAGTTCTTCTTGGCAAATTCACCCAGATCCGGAACTTCCATGCCCTTGTTGCCCGCCTCGTTATTGGCATGGGGTACATTCATGGCAAAGTAGAGAAAGAAGGGATGCTCATGATTCTGGCGAATGAAGTCTAGTGAATCCTCAATAAAAAGATCAGGCGCATACTCGAGCCGCTTCACTGCAACACCACGGCCAGCCATGGGCTGTTTAGGATCCTGAAAAGACTTCCACTTTTGCGCCACCTCGTTCTTGAGCTTCACTACCTTGCCATTGCGAACAAGGAACTCCGGATAGAAATTATGGGCATGCCACATGTAGTTGTAGCCGAAAAAATGATAAAAACCCACGTCATTGGGGTTGGTAAAATTATCAGGCGTGCCCACTCCCCATTTGCCGATGCACGCGGTTTTGTAGCCCGTACCCTTGAGCACCGAACCGAGGGTCGCCTGACCGGGGCGTACAATAATTGGCTGGGCTGAATTGCCGCGCACCACCGTACGCCCCATGTGCCGGCCGGTCATCAGCACACTCCGTGAGGGCGCACACACCGTACAGCCCGCATAAAACTGGGTAAACCGCATACCCTCACTTGCCATCGAGTCCAGTCGTGGAGTCTTGAGTTTTTTTTGCCCGAAGCAACTCAAGTCTCCGTACCCAAGGTCATCAGCCAAAATCAGGATGATATTGGGTTGTTTTCCAGCCCATGCCGGTAGCGTTAAAACCGCGAAAAAAAGTGAAGCCAGTAGATTGCGCATGATGTTTCCAGCGAGTCTGCCCATGCTCATATGGCAGGGCAAGTTCTACCGCACTGGCTTGACCAGCTCGATGAACCCCTCACCAACATGACGTGGCCCTTTAGCAGTGGAGGCGCGGATGGCTATAGGCCGGTTATAAGGACCCGGATTAGGGCCCGTCGAAATCTTAAGCGTGGCGATCGATTCATCCGGCAATAATTCCACTGGCTCGCAATGTACATCTCGAATGTGGCGCGGTAATTCCAGTACCACCATCAGGGGTTGGGTTCGCGCTTGATTCGCCCGACCGACCTTCACGTTAACTTCCGTCATTGTATTTGGTCTTAACAAAAAGGACCGAGCTTCAGGTTCAACCGAAACATTTCCTTCAGCAGCTACGCTGATAAGCTGATTATTCCGCGCATTGGATGTGTAGCTGATCTTATGCTTGGAGCCATCAAAGTCGATCATCTCCCCCACCAGCATCACCTGTACCCGGCTGGTGCGACCTACCTCAATCCTTGGAGGAAAGGCAACGGGAAACTTGAATTGTTCAGCTCCAGGGGGCACTTCGATTACCCGGTCGGTCACTCCTTGCAGATGTCGGATCTGCTTGTCGGCCAGCCTGACAGTCAACGGCCCCTCAAACCCGCCACGATGCAACTCGTAGGCGCGGTGATAAGTGCTACCGCCTGGCATTGCCGTAATGATCCGGTAAACACCTTCATGCTTGAAGGGCACCACCGGCACTACGCCCAGTAACAGATGGTCTATCCCTTCAGGCGTCGCGGCTTCGCGGGTGGCATTTTGATCACCCAACTCACCTGTGCCTGAAATTCTTATCTGATGCACCGTGATCGGTGTATTGGCTGGCGCGATGAATTCAAGATTTGCCTCCTTTGCGCCTGAGGGAATAGTGGTATTCTGTACGGTTACATTTTCCGGTAGACCTTCCACGGCCAACCGCACCTCACCCTTGAACCCACCAAGCCGCGTCAGGGCCACCTTGAATTTCGGTCGACGCTTGGCATCCTCAGCCTTGAGTTTTTTTACCGTGGAAGCGGCTGTACGTTTCTCAGTGGACAATTCCTTGATGCGAGCTACCGCCTTCGGATCGGTCTTCAAGACCGTTTTGGCTACCTTCACGGCTTCATCAATCTGGGTCATGCGTTTTTCCAACTGGGCAATCTCGCCAGCATTCGTTTCCAGACCTCCCTTGGGGTCGCGGAACACATTATAATGAGAGGCAGGAATGCTCAGTGCAAAATCCGGTCCTGGCTTTTTCGCTTTCAAGCTAAGCCGGTAGGCGTAGGCCGGTCCTCCCCTGGAACTAAACCGGTCGTGAATCTTGAGGGTATAAATTCCCCCCACCTTGGCAGTGAATTCCAGTTTCGGGTCAGATTGATTCTTGGCCCGGTCATCATTGGTGACAAGTTGCTTATCTTCTGAATCGTGAATGCTCAAAACCGCGTCCAATGGGCTGCCCAGTGATGCGGCGGCTAAATCCAAGGTAACAGTTTGCTTTTCCTCGAGTTGTAATTGCCACTGATCGGTTTCCTCGGCCTTAAGGATGCGACCGTTAAGAACAACCGGTACCTTAACCGGATCTTTTGCGGGTTCCAGAAGCTCAGGATCATTACCCACCACAAAACTGGCTTCACCCAGTTTCTTGATTGGAAGCACATAGGTCTCATCAGCGGATGCAGGAATTTTGATGGCTGTAGTGTACTTACCTAATCCCGGTCCATGAAACTCTGCTTGCATTGTCGTGCCGCGACGTGCCCCTAAGGGGTAACTATGAAGTATATGCGGCCCACGCTTGAGCGTAAGCCGGTAAACATGGTTTTGCAGACCCCAGAATTTTGCATCCCTCAGGTGCACCTGATATACACCGGTAACTCCGGCCTTAAACCAATGGACCGGATCGCCACCTCGCACAGTCTTCTGGGTTGCCATCCGCCGACCATCGGGACCATGCACTTCAAGCACGACATTCACCGGCGACCCGAAGCGCTTGGCGGCCGCATCACACACAATTGTTTCGCCGGCCTTGGCATTAAAGGTCCAAATGTCAATATCCTCACGTGGGAAAATACGTCCATTGACCGTAACCGGTAAAGCCACCTCCTGCGGTAGCGGTTGACCGTCGATTTCCTTTTCAATCACCTCAGGCAAATCGCCTATCACAAACTTGAGTACCTTGGTTGCACCTTGTGAAGTCCAACAACGCCAAAAACGAATGCCGAGTGCTGCATCCGCAGCCAAGCCGATTTCGTTGAAATGATCCTTGGGATAATTTTCACCCTGTTGAGAAAGCGGTTGATATATGAGGGGGCCTTCAAACCACACGGTCTCCACACGATGTACCTGCGGCTTGAACTTGGCACCGGCACCAAGCATCTCGAAGTTTGCCTGACCGTGAAAATAATAGCCTCCCACTCGCACAGGCACAGTGGTCCCACGCTGACCTCCAGCGGGGAAAATGTACTCAATATCAGGAGGCTCAGCCTGAAGTGGCCCGGCACTTGCCAGGAGGAGCATGGCGCACCAACGCCTCATGCTAAAGCAGTTCCTTGATCACTCGTCCGCTGTTGGTCAGCGCAATCGGCCGACCCTCGGGCGTGTGCATTTCACTTCTAGGATCGATACCCAACCGATCATAAACCGTGGCACACAAGTCCTCTGGGCCGTAGGGGTTTTCGGCGGGATCCATCGCCCACTTGTCGCTCTTGCCGACCACGCGCCC
>CAZHJW010000176.1:0-4565 GCA_964533265.1 uncultured Pedosphaera sp. | reverse complement strand
GTGCTACCTCAGCAATACGCTCATCATCGGTGGCCACAATAACCTCGCTTAAAGTTGAAGCACGATGGCAGCGCTCCACAACATGCTGAATCAATGGCTTGCCGGCAAGTGGGTGTAAAGGCTTGCCAGGAAATCGGGAAGAAGCGTACCGGGCCGGGATGATGCCGATAATTTTCATGCGTTAGTCAAAATCCAATCTGCTGCTCCAGCAATATCGTCAACAATCACCGCCTTCGCCACAGCCTCTGGATCCGATTTCTCAAGCTCCGATCCGTACCCAGTCCGGACCAGGATGCTTTTTTTCACGCCAGCATTCCAGCCACATCCCAAGTCTGCTATCTTGTCACCCACCATGAAGCTCTCCTCTAAGTCGATATCGAATTCTGAAGCAGCATCATGCAGGAATTTCGGGCTCGGCTTACGACCAGGGCCATCCTGATCGGGTGCTTCGGGCGCATAATAAACTTTCACGAATTCCACACCATCAGTCGCCAGCTCAGTCGCCAGTTTTTTATTCACCGCGTGCATATCTGATTCTGTGTAGTATCCTCGGCCAATACCTGATTGGTTGGTGATGATAATGAGTTCAAATCCCGCGTCTAACAGACGTCGCAACGCGGGGCCAGTCCCGGGGATAATTTCCAGAGCCTTCGGATCGTGTAAATAATGGCGCTCTACATTTAGCGTTCCATCACGATCAAGGAAAACAGCGCGACTCATTTGAAACTTGCTGCTAATTCTCTAGGCGAAGCTGTCGCAGTACCTATTTTACCAACCACTATACCTGCTGCGTGATTGGCAAAGAGGGTTGCCTCCAGCGGCGAAGCCCCCGCTGCAATGGCGATTGTAAAGCTGGCTATCACCGTATCGCCTGCACCGGACACATCATAAACTTCCTGTGCCATGGTGGGGACCACCACCGGTCGTGCCCCGCACTGGGCCAGCAGCATTCCCTGCTCACTTAAAGTAACCAACAGCAGTGCAGGCTGATATTTTACCTGCACCGCCCTCACTGCCACCATAAGATGCTTGTCACGTAAAGGATTCTTGTGACGACCCTCATCAGTCATTCCTGCCAATTCAAACAACTCACTGCGGTTGGGAGTTATCAGAGAAAATCCGGAGACTTCAATCTGGTGCGACGGCTTGGGGTCCAAGCTTAGCCAGATGCCGCGTGGGCGGCATAAAGTATGCAAACCTTCAATAAGCTCCCGCGTGACCACGCCCTTATTATAATCAGCAACAATGATCGCATCAGCACCATTAATGTCCTTTTCCACAGCATTCAGCAACCGCTTGGTAACACGTAAATCTTCAATCAGTTTCGTTTCACGGTCAATCCGCACCACCTGCTGTTGATGTGCCACGACCCGTGTCTTACGCGTGGTTAATCGGTCATTAACCACCTTAAGCCCACTGCCATCTATGTCTTCTTCCTTGAGGAGCGCCCGCAGTTGTCTAGCTTCACCATCTTTACCTACCAACCCGAAGAGGTTCACCCCCCCACCGAGCGCGGTCAGGTTGCGAGCCACGTTCGCTGCTCCTCCTGGCATAAAACTTTCCCGTTCGAATTCCACCACGGGCACCGGCGCCTCAGGCGAGATTCTTTTCACCTGACCCCATAGAAACTGATCCAATATTACATCGCCCACCACCATTACTCGGCTCTTGGCCGCAGCATTCAGCAGGCGCTTTACACGATGTGGTGAGAGCGTGTTCTTACTCATCCAAAAAAGCGGTTAAAGGACTGGTTGCTTTGGCGGTATCGCTCGTTTCTCCTGTGCCAATTTCGTACGCCATCCGCCCAGCTTCAACTGATTTTGCAAACGCGCGAGCCATACGGCAAGGGTCATCATTCACGGCGATGGCTGTATTCACCAGCACAGCGTCCGCGCCCAACTCCATCGCTTCAGCCGCGTGACTAGGTGCACCAATGCCAGCGTCCACTACCACGGGGACTGTGGCCTGATCGAGGATAATCCGAATCTGATCTCGCGTCTCAATACCGCGGGTGGTCCCAATAGGGGACCCCAAAGGCATGACTGTGGCGCAACCCACTTCTTGGAGACGCTTGGCTATCACTGGATCTGCGTTAATATAGGGTAGCACAGTGAAGCCGTCCTTCACCAACTGTTCAGCCGCTGCCAGCGTTTCCACCGGATCAGGCAGAAGATATCGCGGGTCGGGGTGAATCTCCAGCTTCACCCACTTGGGTAAACCGGCGGCTTCGGCCAAGCGCGCCAAGCGAACCGCTTCGTCCGCATTCATCGCTCCACTGGTATTGGGTAATAACAAGAACCGATCAGAATCAATGAACTGCAGAATATTGGCGAAGGGGTCGTTTTTCCCACTGAGATCAGCACGGCGCAGTGCAACCGTAACCATCTCCGCACCGCTGGCCTCTAGCGCATCACGCATCAGCTCAGGTGAGGCAAATTTTCCTGTGCCCAAAATCAGGCGCGAGGCAAACTGGCGATCGGCGATTTTTAACGGCGTTACTACCACAGGAAGAAATTACGCCGCCCGAGTCCTCTCGTCGAGTATGTCTTGAAATTCCCTCGCACACCGGACGGGTTTATCCCATGCTTCACCGCCAGTGGAAGCACTTTCAAGACTGGCTCAACGCACCACCGAACCGCCTATCTCGTGGCTAATGCGAGAGGCTTTGGAGCAGCCTGGGCTAATATCATTAGCCGCCGGCTTCACAGATAACCCATCCCTACCGGTCGCGGAAACCCGGGCAATCATTGAAGGCCTTTTACGGGGACGCAAAGGCCAATCACACCTGCAGTACGGCACCACCTACGGGGATGATAACTTGCGCCAGTTGACTGCGCTACGACTGGCCCAAATGGATGGGCGTTCAAAGGGGGGCAAAGGTTATGAATCCAGCCGGGTTCTGATCACTCACGGCTCCCAACAGCTACTCTATATTTTAACCGAAATTCTCTTCAATCCCGGTGACATTGTGCTGGTAGAGGACCCCTCCTATTTCGTGTACCTCAGCATCATGCAAAGCCACGGGATTCAAGGTAGAGGTATCGGTATGGAACCCGACGGACTTGATCTCGCATCATTGGAAACCACTTTGAAAACATTAAAGCAATCCGGTGAGTTGGCCCAGCTGAAAGCATTGTACCTGGTAAGTTACCATAGCAATCCAACTGGCATTACCACAAGCGCAGCTAAAAAAGAGGCGGCACTGAAAATTCTGCGGCGCTATGAAAAACCCGCTGGTCACCCCATCTATCTCATTGAAGATGCTGCCTACCGAGAATTGCAATTTGATGGCACAGGCACACCGAGTGCTCTATCATTTCATAACGCGGCCACCCGTGTCATATACACCAGCACCTATAGTAAGCCTTTTGCCACCGGAATGCGGGTGGGTTACGGCTTCCTGCCTGAACCTTTGCTCACATCCGCCGCGCGCGTGAAAGGCAACCACGATTTCGGCACAGCAAATTTCCTTCAGCAAATCCTCAGCCGAGTGGTTGCAGGCGAGGGGTACGAGGAACATGTACAAAAGCTTCGCAAAAGATACGCATCAAAAGCACACGCCATGACTCGCGCGTGCAGAAAGCATTTTCCTGACAAAGTGAAATGGGAGAATCCTGGAGGCGGTTTATACGTATGGGTCAACCTACCAAAAAGGGTGAAAACGGATATGAATAGTAAGCTCTTTGCAGAAGCCCTCAAACATAAGGTGCTCTATGTCCCAGGCAACCTGTGCTACTGCGATGACTCAACACGGCCCAAACCCAACCATCAATTGCGCCTGAGCTTTGGCAGTGCCAGCATCAAGGATATCGAGGAAGGAATCAACCGCTTGGGCCGCGCGATAAAGAAAGTGCTTTAGCATAAAAAACGGCGCTCTTGTGAGCGCCGCCGTGGATTCTGTTAAGTTTGATTTAGCCTGCAATCTCGGCGGCATGGAATTCCTGCCAGTCGTCGAGATTATTCAGGTTGATCGCATCATCCGGCCCTTCGGAAAGACCTGTGGCGGAAAGGATGCCTGCCTTGGTGTCGGCATCGTGATTGTAGCCGGCAATGGAGTCGTTCAAAGCACTGATGGCCTCCGCATCAAGCGTCGCACCTTCCTGCGCTTGAATCCACGCCTCAAACTGCGTGTAAGTCGGTTTTTCATTGGTGATGTAGCTGCGCACAGCCTCGGCGTCGAGCCCAAGACCAGCGATTACCATGCTATCGTAGCCCGCGCCAATCCCCGGATAGCCATCAGCGATTTTGCCTGCGGCTTCAAGAGAAACTTTCTGCCAAAGACGCGGCAGGTGCAACACACCCAATGGTCCTTTGGTACCGGAACTAATAAGAGGAACAATATTACTCATAAGTCTGTTATCCTAAATGTTAGGGGTTCAGAGAGGAAGGTAGGCGCGCAGGGCAGGGAGGGTCAACGGCAATTTCGCGCGTAAGCAGAACAAAACGAAAAAACTATATAAACCGCCCTATTTTACCCAGCGCGCCAAAGGCCCAGTTTTATCCAAAACCGGCTGAAGAACCGAGTAGGGCACAAGCACGTGATAATACCCCTCTGCATAGGAGCC
>CAZHJW010000175.1:0-4568 GCA_964533265.1 uncultured Pedosphaera sp. | reverse complement strand
GCCATCCCGGGATGTCGGGTGAATAACGAGACAGCAAAGAAATGAAACATATTATTCCTCTCTTTTTTACTGTAGCCGCCCTGGTGGCTGCGCCAAAGAAAACGGCACTGGACCATTACGTGGCCAAGGTCGACCCGGTCTACAAGTATAAGCTCATCCAGACCCAAAAGGTAAAAGGAGGCACGATCTACAAGATAGATATGACTTCCCAGCGCTACCTCACCCGCAAGGAGGTGGACCGGCCTGAATGGCGGCACTGGGTGATCGTTGTGAAGCCTGATAAGGTAAAACACCAAACGGGACTTCTCTATATTGGCGGGGGCAATAACGACGGCAAACCTCCGCGTCCGCGTGGGGAGCTCATGCAGATTGCTGCAGCTACCGGCTCAGTGGTGACTGAAATCCAGATGGTGCCCAATCAGCCTCTGGTTTTTGCTGATGAAACCCGTCAGCGATATGAGGATGCCATTATCGCCTATTCCTGGGACAAGTTCCTGCGTGGTGGCGATGAAAAATGGCCTTTGCGCCTACCGATGACCAAGGCGGCCGTGCGGGCTCTTGATACGGTGACCGCCTTCATGGCCAGCGCCAAGGGCGGCGGAATCAAGGTGGACCGGTTTGTGGTCACCGGCGCCTCAAAGCGAGGCTGGACGACCTGGAGTACTGCCATAGTCGATAAACGCGTGGTGGCGATCATTCCCATTGTCATTGATATGCTGAATATTGAACCTTCCTTCAAACATCACAAGGCCGCATACGGCTTTTATGCGCCTGCAGTGGGTGATTACACCGCCAAGGGAGTGATGAACTGGCTCGATACGCCCCAGAACACCAAGCTTAAAATTATTGAGGATCCTTACGAATATCGCGACCGGCTTACCTTGCCCAAGTTTTGTATTAACTCTGCTGGCGACCAGTTTTTCCTGCCCGATTCCTGGCAATTTTACTGGGATGATCTCAAGGGGGCCAAGCACATACGTTACGTACCCAATACCGGCCATGGATTACGCGATAGTGATGCCATTGAGAGCCTCGTCGCATTTTATCATGCCATCTTGAGTAAAACCGATTTACCCCGCTACCAATGGAAAGTGGCAAAGGATGGAACCATTACGGCAAAGGCACAGGATAAACCGAATGCAGTACGCCTCTGGCAAGTGACAAATCCTGATGCCCGTGATTTCCGCATAGATCAAATAAAGAACAAATGGACAGCAACAGAGTTGAGTCCCAATAAAAGAGGTCAATACACCGCGCGCCCCAAGGATCCGGTCAAAGGCTGGACTGCTTACATGATTGAACTGACTTTTGAAGGGAAAGTGCGGCCATTTAAATTTACCAGCGGAGTCGTGGTGCGACCTGATGTATTGCCTTTTGCAGAAAAGTAATAGCGCAACAAGGAAACTGATGGCCAAAGGTACGACAGTGCAATTTCCCGAGTCCCTGCACCTCTAATCGTGCAGACACTTCCTGCCATTGATATTGCTGTTCTTGCGATATATCTCGCGGCAGTTGTTGGCTTGGGAATTTGGTTCGCACGGTCCAACCGTTCATCAACAGATTTCATGGCTGCGGGAGGCTCGCTCCCCGGCTGGGCTGTGGGCCTTTCCATCTTCGGCACTTACCTTTCCAGTAACACCTTTATCGGGGTGCCCGGAAAGGCCTATGGGGATAATTGGAACGGGCTTGTTTTCAGTTTGTCTTTGCCCTTGGCTGCTTGGGTGGCCGTAAAGTGGTTTGTTCCATTTTACCGTGGCAGTGGCGAGATCTCTGCCTATCATCATTTGGAGAAACGTTTTGGTCCTTGGGCCCGCACCTATGCGTTGGTGTGTTATCTCCTGACTCAACTGGCAAGGGTGGGGACGATTCTCTTTGGTGTTTCGCTGGGGCTCAGTGCCCTGACCGGCTGGAGTTTACCCGTAGTCATCATTGTCTCCGGGATTGCAGTGACGGCCTATACCCTTTTTGGGGGGATTCTTGCGGTGATATGGACTGATGTTATCCAGAGCATTGTGCTTCTTATAGGCGCGGTGGCAATAGCAGTGATGTTACTAGTCAATCACCCTGAGGGTGCAGCAGGTGCATTCCAAACGGCTTCAGAGGCTGATAAGTTTAGTTTAGGAAGTTTCTCTATCGACTTCACTCAGTCGACCTTCTGGGTGGTGCTAATTTACGGCATATTCATTAACCTAAACAATTTCGGTATCGATCAGAGTTTTGTTCAGCGCTATCACACTGCACGCGACGATCAGGCAGCCGCTCGCTCGGTATGGACAGGAGCCCTACTCTATGTGCCGGTTGCTGCACTCTTCTTCTTCATTGGCTCGATGTTGTTCAGTTTTTATGAGGCCAGCCCCTCACTTTTGGCCGAACTGAAAGCGGCACATCCCGACGGGAAGGGGGACCAGGTGCTGCCTCATTTCTTATCGACTCAGTTGCCTCCCGGTTTGGCAGGTTTGCTTATCGCCGCGATCTTTGCAGCTGCTATGAGCAGCATTGATACAAGCCTGAATAGTTCTGCCACGGTGACCTTGAAAGATTTCATGCAGAGATATTTAAAAAGGGGAGAGGACGAAGAGGGCGCACTCAGGATTCTTAGAAGAGCTACTCTTGTGTGGGGTGTGCTAGGCACCGGAGTTGCGCTGGCAATGATCGGGCAGAAAAGTCTGTTGGATTCCTGGTGGAAACTTTCAGGAATTTTTGCCGGGGGCATGCTTGGCCTGTTTCTCTTGGGACTCATTTCGCGCAAGGCCGATAATGCCGGAGCCCTTACCGGTGTGATTCTGGGGGTCCTAGTCATCTGCTGGATGACTTTTGCTGATTATTTCCCAGAAGAGTTTCGCAGTCCTTTTCACGCGCATATGATTATTGTCGTTGGGACGTTGACAATCTTTTTGACAGGGATCGGGATAAGCCATTGGCGCTCATCGGAAGACTGATTTTCTCTCGCCAAGAGACCGGAGCCCTTCATAATTAATCCCTCACCATGAAAGTGCGTTTCCTAACGACTCTTCTTGCACTCCCCTTTATCTGCTTAGCCGCTGAACCCAAGCGCGGGTTGGAGGCCATTACCGTAGCTGACGGCTTCATAGTGGAATTGGCCGCGGGCCCGGACTTAGCGCCTTACGGCATGCTGGCCGATTTCGATGAGCGGGGAAGGCTCTTCATCGCTGCATCATCCGGCAAAAACATTGGCGGCAAAGCCATGAGCGAAAAGCCCGAATGCAAGATTCTGATGCTTGAGGATCAGGATGGCGATGGTCAGTTCGATAGAAGTACTATTTATGCCGAGCACGTGGGAATTCCTATGGGGCTCTTGTGCTGGCAAGGCAATGTGTACACCGCTTCACCGCCGGATGTGTTGCGCCTTCGAGATAATAATGGTGATGGAAAAGCCGATGAGCGGGAGGTTTTGGCCACTGGCTGGCATGTACGAGGTACTGCAAGTCTGCACGGTCCATTTCTTGGCCCCGAAGGTAAATTGTACCTGACTGACGGCCGCCACGGGTTTGATATCAAAACCAAGGATGGACGTGCCTTCAAGGGCTTAGCTTCCCGAATTTGGCGCATGAATCCAGATGGGACCGAACTGGAATCGGTTGCGGGGGGCGGGTTTGATAACCCTGTGGAAATTATTTTTACTCCCGGTGGAGAAATCATTGGAACCATGACTTATTTTACTAACCCAAAGAATGGGCAACGGGACTCGCTTATGCATTTTCTGGAAGGAGGGGTTTACAGTAAGTGGCACCCAAGTGTTGCGGAGTTCAAACGAACAGGAGATTTACTTGGCCCGCTCACTCGCTTTGCGCGTGTTGCTCCGGCTGGCTTACACCGATACTCTGGTTTGAGCCTTGGAGCCCAATATCAAGGCAATCTCTTTAGCGCGCAGTTCAACCCGCACCGCATTCAGCGCCATGCCTTAAAACGCAGTGGAGCAACTTTTACTTCTACTGACAGCGATTTTCTTGTGTCCAGTGACCCGGACTTTCGGCCCACAGATGTGCTGGAGGCTCCCGATGGCAGTCTTATTGTGATTGATACTGGCGGATGGTATATAGATCAATGTCCTCTATCCCGCATTTCCCGCCCTGAACATAAGGGAGGCGTATATCGCGTTCGAAAACGAGGAGGCCTCTCCATCAAAGACCCTTTGGGAGAAGAATTGAAATTTGGGGACTTAAGTCCTGCGAAGTTAGCTGCCCTTCTGAATGATGGACGACCTAAGGTCCGGCAAAGGGCAACCGAACTCCTTGTGCGTTTGGGAGAGGAAATCGTTTCAGAATTATCGAGGATGATTGATGACCCAAAAACGAATGTTGAAACCAAATGTCATACGTTATGGGTGTTACACCGGCAAAAGTCTGCAGCTGCCCGTCGGGTTGTTCGTGCGGCCTTGAAGCATCCTTCGCCTGAGGTCCAGATTGCGGCAGCACGTTCAACGGGCTTGGCGAAGGATAAAACGGCATTGGAGGCCGTGCTTACAGGGCTCCTTTCGAAAGATGCGGCTGTCTCCCGCGAGATGGCTACGGCTTTGGGCTTTATGGGAAACTCATCTGCAACTGAGG
>CAZHJW010000174.1:0-4664 GCA_964533265.1 uncultured Pedosphaera sp. | reverse complement strand
TCGAACCTTTATGTTGGATAAACGAGGAAGCTTTACGTAAACGCCCTTTTCGTGAGACGGGTAAACTCACTACACTGCCACCAGTATAGTTGGCAACGAGCACGTTTCGACCAGTAGCATCCATCACCAAGTGACATGGCGCCCCACCCTTGGAGGATTGTTGGTTGAGGAAGGTGAGGGCACCTGTCTTTTGATCGATAGCATAGGCACTTACCCCGCCAGCCTTCTCGCCCTTATAATTACCAATCTCATTAACCGCATAGAGAAATTGTTTATTGGGATGGATGGCGAGAAAGGAAGGATTCTCTTGCCCGGCTAATTTACCTGCCGCCGTGAGTTTGCCGCTTTCCATGTCCAGTTTAAGCCAATGAATGCCCTGTTCCTCGGTCTTGGTGTAGGTGCCGATATAAACCAGCAACTCCTTTGGAGCTGCCTGAAGGTGGAAAATAAAAATACAGGCTAGAAACAGTAAAAACATGCGCATGAATGATTATGTGCCAAGGAACAAAGATTCTGCAATTTATTAGACAAAAACTTTCCTTCTCAACGCTTTATCTATGCATGGACCCAAAGGTTGGTTTAGTATGAAGCCAGATTTGTGAGTGATAATTCTCCAAACTGGACTGGCTGGCTGGGTGAACATGGCCCAAGTTTACTGCTCTTTGCCCGCACTCGAACCCGCAGTGAAGCTGACGCTGAGGATTTATTACAAGAGGCCGTTGTTGAGTCAGCCGGCAAGAGTGAAGGCAACTTGCCGGACCTGCCCTTGGTCTATGCCACAATTCGGCGACGCGCAATTGATCTGGCCCGCAAAACGGCCCGACGCATAGCCCGTGAGGAAGTAGCGGCTGAAGAATCGGACACCTGCTGGTTTGACGATACAATAGAGCAAAAGGAAACTGCCGGAGTGATTGATCGGGCCATAAAAAAAATGCCTGAGAAATTCCGAGAAGTGGTGATATTAAAAATCTGGAGTGAACTCACCTTCGCCCAGATAGCTGAAGCCCTGGACATCCCACTCAACACCGCTGCCTCTCGTTATCGTTATGGGCTGGAAATTCTTAAACGCGATGCGAATTTAACAAGTCATGAATAACGAGCCTGAATTTGATCCGACCATTGAGTCCGAACTGCGCCAAATCAAACCGGCCAAGATAGATGAGACTCTCCTTGAATGTATCAGTCACGCAGCCACAAATAGTTCGCCGGCCCACCAAACATCCTCTTGGAGCTCCAACCGGTGGTTGTGGCTAATTCCCTTTACAGCCACGGCCGCCATCGTTTTAGCACTGACACTCTCTCCCAACAAAACCAATGAACCGATAAACCTTTCAGGGACTATTGCCGCCAAACCCACAAACAAGCCCTCCGAAGAAGAATCCATCGAACTTTTCCCGATCCGCAAAAACAACCAAGTTGTTGATGCTGTCAATGAAGGCATTATCCAAATTGAGGGAAGACGACCTTACCGGAGTGTCCGTATGCAAGTCATTGATTCTTACGAATGGGCTCAACCCAACGGAGCGACACGGGTGCACTATCAAGTTCCCCGTGAAGAGAGATTCCTTGTTCCAGTCGATATTTATTAAAATTTAACCAAAACAACCAACAATATGAGAACACAACTAATACTTCTACTGGCAACAACTCTCATTTTTTCCATTGTGGGACAGGAAAAAAAGAAGGATGCACCCAAAACAAAACAAAAAGGCGAGGAGCAAGCTAAAGCGGGTGCGTTCCTCGGCATAGCCATGGATCCCATTCCTGCCACCACCCGGGCTCAGCTGAATCTTCCTGAGGGCATTGGGGTAGTGGTCACATATGTCGCCAAGGGAAGCCCTGCTGAAAAAGCCGGCCTAAAGGTCAATGACATCCTCACTCAAATAGATGATCAATTGATCGTGAATTCCGAACAATTGCAAACGCTCATTAAGACCAAGAATCCGGGTGATGAGGTTGCGCTCACCTATTACCGTAAAGCTAAGGAGCAAACCGCCAAAGCCAAGCTTGCCAAAGGGGCAATGACTCGACCCAATGCCCCGAACCCTCAGGCCCTGCGACAGCAAAATGGGCAATGGCAACGCTTCAACTTGCCTGGCGGCCTCGGCCTCTTCAACCAATTCCAGTTTAGGCCTGGCAATCCAAAACAATTGGAGGAGCAAATGGAGCAGCTTCGCAAGCAGCTACAGAATCTTCCACAGCTCCAACCCGGTCAATTGCCCGACAACTTGTTCGGCCAGGAAGGTGATCCATTTAAGTTTCCCGAAGCACCTGATGGCGGTCAGAAAAAATTTAACTTCAACGCACAGGTTGCCAGCAGTGTCACTGTCGCCGATGAAACAGGCTCCTACACACTGAAGACCAAAAACGGCAAAAAAATCTTTTCAGCCAAGGATAAAAACGGAGATGAACTTTTCACCGGACCAGTGGATAACGAGAAACAACGCGACGCACTCGATCGCAACCTCATCAAGAAACTCGAACAGCTTGAAGGCATGGGAGGAGGAAAAGGAGGACTTCAGTTCCGTCAATTCCAATTCAATGGCGGCGGACAAAGGAAGTTCGATTTCGACTTTAACTTCCGCCGCGGCAATCCGAAAGACAAGCCTGAGCCGAAAAAGAAGGACGACAAAAAACGTTCTGAAGCTTAATTCGGTAAAGATTTACCCAGCGACTGACTCCCCTGCCTCAGTCGCTTTTTTTATTTCCACTCCTCCAGAACGAATGTGTAAATCCTGCTGAGGGAACGGAATCTCGATTTTGTGTTCTCGGAATTTCTTATCGATGGCGAAATTAATACCACTAATATAGCTCGTAGGACGCGTCGTCATTTCCTTGGTCCAGGCCGCAAGTTCAAAATCCAGTGAGCTCGCACCAAACGCCCGAAAGATGACACTTGGCTTAGGATCTTTCAGGGTTCTCGGGTCTTCGTCTGCCACCTCCAATAGCAACTCTTTTACTTTTTGTGGATCGGTACCGTAGGCCACCCCGATGGGGATACGAATCCGTACCTTGGGATCACTATAGCTCCAGTTGGTAACCGTTTGGGATATGAAATCAGCGTTAGGCACTATCATCGTGATGTTGTCACTCGTAACCACCATGGTGCTTCGCAGGCTAATTTTCTCTACCTTGCCGGCTATCCCGCTTACCTCAACACGATCGCCTATGGCGATGGGTTGCTCGGCAAAAATAATTATCCCGCTTACGAAGTTATTGATAATATTCTGCAGACCAAAGCCCACACCCACACTGATGCCGCCGGCAATAATCGTCAACGAACTAAGATCTATCCCCACTATCTGCAAGGCCATATAAAACCCGAGGACCATAAAGAGATACCCCAGTATACGCGCAATACCATATTCAAGAGACTCGGGTAAGTCGGTCTTTTCAAAAATGCGCATAACAAAGCGCTCGCGGAAAATCTTTTCAGCGAAAATGACGACCACCACCAGAAACCCGAAAACGATCAAACTCTGGAGAGTCAAGCTGCCTTCTCCCATTTTGATTAGCGGGTAGGTGATGACTAATTTAATGGCCTCTATAATCCCGCCATATGATTCCGATTCTACTACTGGACCATCCGTTTCCGTTTTATTGGAATCCACAGCCGCCTGCTGTGTACCGTTGGATTCCGGTTGTCCTTGCAACTCAAAAAGCCCAAAGCAGAGGATAATGGCCACTAAGCAAATCCAAAGCCTGTCATTTCCTCTAATTAACTTATCCATGGATAACCCGAAAAAATTATGCGCACCAACCACCAAACGACAATACTCAAAGGACATTGTGAATAATTTTAAGCGAGTAATTCAGATCGATTAACCAATCGCCTCTCGGATGAACGACACCCCCTACTGTATAGTTTTTGAGTTGCATTTCCGTCGTAAATGCCTAGTTTCCACGGCCCTTCCCACCCAGCGAGCGGGAAGAAACCAATTCCATTATGCCCATAGCCACACCCAAACAGTACGCCGCGATGCTCGATGCCGCCCAAGCGGGCGACTACGCCTATCCCGCCGTCAACGTCACCTCTATCACCACCATCAACGCCGCGCTCAAGGCCTTTGCCGATGCGAAGTCCGATGGCATCATTCAGTTCTCAACCGGCGGCGGCCAGTTCGCTTCAGGCCTCAATTTGAAGGACGCCACTTTTGGCTGCATCGTCCTCGCCGAGACCGCGCATCGGTTGGCGGAAAAATATGACGTACTCATCGGCTTGCACACAGACCATTGCCAACCGGAAGTAGCCGCCGATTTCCTCAAACCACTCATCGCCGAGACCGCCAAGCGGCGTGGTGCCGGCCTATCCAATTTATTCCAGAGCCACATGCTCGATGCCTCCATTCTTCCTCTGGAAGAAAATATGGCCATCTCCAAGGAATACCTTGAACTCTGCGCGGCCAATGAAATCATCTTGGAAGTCGAGGCAGGTGTGGTTGGTGGCGAGGAAGACGGTTCAGCTGGCAGTGAGGACACGCCTGCGGAAAAACTCTACACCACACCTGAGGATATGCTTACCGTATACGAAAGTCTGAAGGGCATTGGCCGGTATATGTTCGCTGCCACCTTCGGCAATGTGCACGGGGCTTACAAACCCGGTGCGGTAAAGCTCAGCCCTGAGATCCTTAAGCAGGGACAGGACGCGGTGATCAGCAAGCACG
>CAZHJW010000173.1:0-4670 GCA_964533265.1 uncultured Pedosphaera sp. | reverse complement strand
CCGGCAAGCCGGATACAGTCATGGTGCTGCACGAATTAAAAGAACCGCGGCCAACGTTTCGCCTCGAACGCGGCGTGTACAATCAGCCCGATAAAAGCGAGCGACTACATCCTGCCACACCGCCGGTGCTGGGCGCATGGAACAAGAAATGGCCGCGCAACCGCCTTGGCCTCGCTCAGTGGTTGATGGATCCGAAACATCCACTTACTGCGCGTGTTACAGTCAACCGGATTTGGCAGCATCACTTTGGTTTGGGCCTGGTAAAGACAAGTGAGAACTTCGGAGTGCAGGGCGAGCAACCGAGTCATCCTGCATTGCTAGACTGGCTGGCTACAGAATTTATTCGCCGGAAATGGGATGTTAAGGCGATGCATAAACTCATTGTGACCAGTGCTACGTATCGGCAAAGCTCTGTAACGACAACGGAACTGCTAAAACGTGACCCGGAGAATCGTTTATTAGCGCGCGGTTCGCGGAAGAGGCTCAAGCCTTATGCCATCCGGGATACGGCACTATTCACCAGCGGGTTACTTAATGGTCAAATTGGAGGGCCCTCCGTTAAACCGTACATGCCACCGGGTATTTGGAAGAGTATTTCCAATGCGGCCTATAAGCAGGATAAAGGTGCCAGACTGTATCGACGAAGCATGTACACCTATTGGCGGCGGACCATTCCTCCGCCCACCATGATGACTTTCAATGCTGCTGAACGCGAAGTTTGCATCGTCAGAAAGGGCCTCACCACCACACCGCTTCAGGCGTTGGTGCTAATGAATAATAAAACCTTTGTGGAAGCAGCACGTTTTTTGGCTGAGCGTACTTTGCGGCAAAGTTTTACAGAACCTCATAAACGTCTAGAATGGGCTTTCCGTACCGTGTTAAGCCGAAATCCTACCCAGGATGAGTTGGAGGTTTTGGCTTCGGATTTGAATCTTTATCTCAAGGATTATAAAAAACGTCCGGATGCTGCCAAAAAACTGCTGATGGTTGGTGAAAAAAAAGCTGATGCGATGTTATCGGCTATTGAACTCGCGGCTTATGCGCTCGTGATTAATACAATATTCAACCTTGATGAGGCAATTACTCAGAACTGATGAATGCACTAAACGAGATTCATGAGCACCAAACCCGCCGCGCTTTTTTAGAACGCAGTACGCTGGGGTTGGGGTCGATAGCACTGGGTTCCCTACTTAATGCTGCCACTGAAAAACGCCGTAATGATGTGAGTGGTTTGGTGGGATTGCCTCACTTCACCCCCAAAGTGAAGCGAGTAATCTATCTCTTTCAGTCCGGAGGACCTTCTCAGATGGATCTCTTCGACTATAAGCCACATCTGGCTTCTCGGTACGGGGAGGAGGTGCCGGAGTCTATTTATCCCGCAGAGCGCAAGACGACGATGACATCAGGTCAAAAATCCTTTCGTTGTGCCCCCAGTATACTGAAGTTTGCTCGGCACGGTCAGGCTGGCGTGTGGGTGAGTGAACCGCAAAAGCATGTAGCCAAGGTGGTTGATGATCTCTGCGTTATCAAAAGCATGTATACTGAGGCGATAAATCATGATCCGGCTGCGACACTTTTTCAGACCGGCTCGGTGAATCCTGGGCGACCCAGCATGGGTGCTTGGGTCAGTTATGGGCTCGGTAGTGAGAACTCTGATCTGCCCGCCTTTGTTGCCATGACCTCCAATGGCCGCGCCAAGGCTGGTCAACCTTTGTATGACCGCCTGTGGGGTGCAGGTTTCTTGCCGGGCCGATTCCAAGGAGTAAAGTTTCGAGGGCAGGGTGATCCGATACTTGATCTCTACAATCCCGCCGGGGTTACGCGTTCTCAGCGCCGCCGTATGCTTGATTCCTTGAATAAACTCAATGGTGAACAGGCTGGACGCTTCAATGACCCGGCGATTGTTACTCGCATTGCACAATATGAGTTGGCGTTTCGCATGCAGATGAGTGTGCCTGAACTCATTGATGTGAAGAGCGAACCCAAGCACATGCTGGAAATGTATGGTCCTGATGCTGCTGTGCCCGGCCGTTATGCCTACAATTGCCTTTTGGCCCGCCGTTTAGCAGAACGAGGGGTACGTTTTATCCAGCTGTATCATCGTGGGTGGGATGCCCATGGCAACGCTCCGAAGCAGGTGGGTGTGCAATGCAACGGCACCGATCAACCTACTGCCGCACTGCTGCGTGACCTCAAACAGCGCGGTATGCTTGATGATACTCTTGTTATTTGGGGTGGGGAATTTGGGCGTACCATATACTGTCAGGGTAAACTCACCGCCCAAAGCTATGGTCGTGATCATCACCCCAACTGTTTTACCTACTGGCTTGCGGGGGGCGGGATTCGTAAAGGGATAACCTATGGTGAGACTGATGATTACAGCGTGAATGTTGCGGAGAATCCGGTTCATGTGCATGATCTGCAGGCTACTATCATGCACCAGTTGGGTATTGATCATGAACGTCTCACTTACCGGTATCAGGGGCGTTACTTCCGCCTGACCGATGTTCACGGAAAAGTTGTGAAGGATATCCTTAGTTAACCCGTTAACGGATGCTAATTTTCTTGCCCGTCTGGGCCGCCTCATAGATTGAGTAAACCACTTTTATGGCACGTAGGCTATCGGGATTGCTTATAGGAGGATCGGTATTATTGGCACAGGCTTCAATGCACGCACGGACAAAAGGCGTGTAGCCGCGCGGCTGTTTTGAGCCTTCCCATTCCTGAATCTTGCCAGCCTGTTCGCCTTTGTGTGAGACCCAGAGCAGCGGCTTCTCTTTCATTTGTTCCAGATGCAACCAGCCTTCCGAACCCCAGACCTTGATTCTGGAATGGTAGCCTCGCTTGAGGTAGTAGCCCGAAGTCACCGTGCCCAAAGTGCCATTGTCAAATTTTAGGATGGCCGCAGCTGAATCCTCAACGTCGATGGGTTGACCGCCCACGTTGGCCGTGAAGCCAACGGCCTCATTAATGGATGAACCGGTGACATGCTGGACCAGGTCCAGCCAATGGATGCCCAGCCAGATCAGGTGTCCGCCGCCTGCGCGTTTCTTTTGGGCATACCATTGCTTACGGTAGCTTTCACGCGTCAGTCGTGTTTGATCAGCCACCAGATTCATCTCAAGCCCATAGATCTTGCCGATAGCACCCTCGGCAATAAGCTTGCGCGCAGCGATGAGTTCTGGGTTTAACCGGTTGGCCAGAGCCAACATGACATGAAGCTTCTTTCTATCAGCCTTTTCTATGAGATTAGCAAAATCCTCTGCGCGCAGGCATGCAGGTTTTTCTGCAAACACATGGCAGTCATGTTCCAGTGCTACATCAATCACCGGCGGAGCCAGTCCCGCTTCCATGGTGACAATGGACATGACGGGCTTTTCGCGTGAGAGCATTTGCTTGTGGTCGAGGTAGGTTCCCTTGAGTTTTTCACCTAGGACTTTCTGGGCTTCATTCGCCCACTTGCCATCCGGATCAGCCAACACTACCTCACTGCACGCTTCAGTATCGCGCAATGCATTCAGATAGGCTCCCACATGTGCGCCACTGCTGTTGGTCAGGAAACCAACCTTGATTTTCTTGGGCATGTCCGGTTCCGCCAGATTAATCGATGGGTTTGAAAGGGAAATCTGCTGAAACGGTATGCTGCTCTTTCATAATTTTTTGGATTTGCGCGAGGACCTCAGGGTTCTTGGCTGCAAGATCGTTTGATTCAGATATATCCTTCTTCAGGTTGTATAATTCCACCTTGAGCGGGCTCTTATTATTCTTACGTAGCATGTTTTGGCGAATGCCCTTCCAGTTGCCCATCCACACGGCTTGTTGGCCCCCGTAGCCGGTGAATTCGCGGTAGAGAAATTTTCTGGCAGGTTGCTTCTTGCCCAAGATCTCTGGAGCAATGCTGATGCCGTCGATATTTTTAGGCGCTTTGGTTTTGGCATCAATGAGATCGAGTAACGTTGGCATCCAATCCTCCAAACCGGTCCGGTAATCAGAGGTGCTGCCAGCCTTTACTTTACCTGGCCACTTTACGATGAGAGGCACACGAATTCCGCCCTCATAGAGCGAACCCTTTAGGCCACGCAGGGGCGTCACGCTCTGGAAAAAATCATAATCCACTTCCAGCTTCAGGTGCGTAGTGCCGTTGTCTGAGGTAAAGACAACAATGGTGTTTTCTTCAAGGCCCAGTTTCTTGATTAGACCCAGAATATTTCCGATGTAGCGGTCCATGCGGGTAATCATCGCCGCATACGCAGCGCGCGGAGTAAAGTGCGGCGTGTAGCCGTAACCTTTGCCGCGGGTAAAGGGCGGGTCATTCCATTTCTGCGCCAGATAAGGCTTAAGCTCCTCATCAGGCACATGCAAGGCCACGTGCGGGATGACGGTGGGATAGTACAGATAAAAAGGCTGGTCCTTATTTTTTTGGATGAAGGCGAGCGCACGATCGTTGATGCGGTCAGGCGCATAGTCGGTTCCTTTAAAGATATCGTAGCTGCGCGGGTCGGTGGAGTCTGCTCCCTTGGGTAGCGACGCATGGCCGGGCACCGGTGGTTTGTTATTGAGTTTATAAAGCTCGTTATTGCTCCACAAGGTAGCCGGGTAATAGCTGTGCGCGTGGGCCTGGCAGTTGTAGCCAAAGAACCGGTTGAAACCCTGCTTGGTGGGGTTGCCGG
>CAZHJW010000172.1:0-4691 GCA_964533265.1 uncultured Pedosphaera sp. | reverse complement strand
TGAAAGAACCTTCGGATTACAAATCAGCGGAGGGAGCCTTTACTGACAGTCTCAAGGCGTTGGGTTTTGACCGAAAAGGGTTTATAATCAATCGTAAGTGGGATGAAAAAAGTGTTAAGGATTGGCTGGATCAAAATAAGGAACCAAAGCAAAGGACGTTGGCTTCAGACGTTTTCGTAGGGCTATTGGAGGCTACCTACTTGCAGCAAGACTGGAAGTCAATCGTCAACAAGGTGGAGGCTTTTGAGGAATTAATAAAAGGCACCCGCATTGAGCAGCGAACACGTGTGCTATTGGGAGAGGCCCATTCAAAATCGCAAAACCACAAGGAAGCTGCGGTGGCCTATGAGGCTGCTTCTTTACTTAAGGGTTCTGACTCGGGTGAGGCATTATTCCGACTTGGCTTGGTGCGTTTGAATCATCTGAGTGATTATGAGGGGGCGGCCAAAAATTTCCACACGTTTACTGGAACGTATCGGAATGATGCCAAACGAGCTGATGCGGCATTCAATGAAGCCCTCTGTTACCAACACAGTTATTATGAAGGCAAGGATAAGCACTTGGCCGATGCGATCCGGTTGTTTGGGGAGTTTGTTAAAACACATAAGAAGCATGAGATGAGCCATGTGGCGCAATTCTATGAGGGGAAACTTCAGCATATCCAGGAAGATTGGAACGCGGCGGTTCAAGCACTCAAACCTCTGCTAGGGAATGAGGATCCCGCGTTGAGCCAATTGGTATTTTTGCTGGGAGATAGCTATCATCAAAAGAAGGACTGGGAGCAATCGGCCAAGTTTTATATGCAGTTTGCCAAGGGGAATGAAAAAGCCCTCAATGCGGACGTTGCATTGCACAATGCGGGGGTAGCTTATAGCAACCTGAAGAAACCCGATAACCAAAGCGCCATCGCCGCTTACGAATTACTCGAGTCCAAGTGCCCATCCAGCCCACATATCCCAAGTGCCCAGCTTAAATTGGGGATAATTCACTTTGAAACAGGCCGTTTTGAGCAGGCTCAAAGGCCCCTGCAAAAAATTCCCGCCAACCATCCCCTCAAGGCTGATGCGGAGTACTTTCTAGCTTGGACGGATTTGGACAACCAGAAGCCATTGGAGGCAGCTCGTAGGTTTAAGAAACTGCGCGAAAAACTTGAGAAAGATGAGCCAGACCACCAATTAACATCACTTTCACATCTCTATCAGGGTATTGCCGAGTTTGAGGCGCGTCGTTTTGCGGAATCAGCGCGAACCCTGAAAGGTTTTGTGGCGGTGCACGAAGAGCATGTCAAACTGGACGAGGCCGCTTTTAATCAGGGACTGGCTCTCATGGAAATGACCCACTGGGAGGAGGCAATAAAGAGCTTTGAATCGGTTCCAGATAAATCAGATATACATGATCGTGCCCTCTATCAGTCTGCGTGGAGTAAACGTTCGGCAGGAAAGCACGCCGAGGCGGTGCCCTACTATAAAGATTTGTTGAAGAACCATCCTGACAGCCAGTTGATTAATAATGTAACACTGGAACTGGCTGAGGTAGAGTTCGAAACGGGAGGGGAAAAAGGCAGCATCGATTCGGTGAAACGCCTTGAAGCGTTGTTAAAGAACAAGCCAGCACCCGAGTTACGGCGACTGGCTTTGTATCGATTGGGCATTGTACAGTTTGAGCAAAAGAGTTTTCTTTCCTCTGCCAAAGCCTTTGAAGAGTTGTTAAAAGATGCGCCAAAGGATCTCGTCGTTTCAGCCGCATGGCAGGCGGGTGAAGCACGCAGGCAATTGGCCGTGGTAGCCAAAAAGGATGCTCAAGAGCGTGAATATAAAGCTGCGTTAATAAACTACGAATTGGCAACTAAGACGCCAGTTAAGGAACAGGGAAACCAATCTGAATTGCAGGAGCAGTCGCTCTTGCGAATCGGGCAAACACGGGCGTCCTTGGAGGAATGGAATGTGGCCCAAGAGGCTTTTGATCAGTTCATCAGGGCAAATCCCAAACATAAATTGATTCGAACCGCTCACCTTGGTCTTGGCTGGGCTGTCCATAATCAGGAAAAATACCCCGAGGCTATTGATTCCTATGAGAAAGTGGTGCAAGAAGGGGTGCGTGATGATGTAGGCGCCCGTGCCCAGTTTTTGTTGGGTGAATGCTATCTCGAGCAAAAGCAACTAGTGAAAGCACGCACGGAGTTTTCCAAGGTTGAAGTGCTTTATGCCTTTCCGCTGTGGCAATCCAAGGCATTGTATGAAATGGGACGTGCGTTTGCGCAGGACAATCAAAATGCGCAAGCTCGCAAAGTGTTTATGCAACTAATAGAAAAATACCCGGAAACCTCGGGTGCTGCCGCGGCCAAGGATGAACTTAAGAGGCTTAACTAAGCTGCCAGTCAAACTGATTTTAATGGAACAAATCAAAACTTATCTCTACGCCGTAGTTTTTGGTGCGACGGTGTTTTTTCCCTTGCTAAGTGTTGGGGCTCAGACGAATGCGCAGGAAGGCAACGATAGAACAATTGAGTCGACGATCGTGGAAGAAACGCCCGAAGTTGTGACTCAGGAACGCAAGACCATGTGGGGTCTACTTAAAAGTGGGGGATTGATGATGGTCCCACTTGGACTACTGGCTTTATATGGGTTCTATTGTGCTGGAGTTCAGATTTATGTGGTGGTTTTTTCCAATGATAAGGATAAGGACCGCGAACTGTTAAGTCGGCTCGATTCGCAAAATAATGATGAAATTTCCGCAATCGTTGAAGAGGAGATTGGGAGGCGAGATCGTGCTGTTTTTCCGAAAATGTGTGAAGCGGCATTGTCAAACATTAGTATTGGTAGAAAAGAAACTGAAGAAGCACTGGAGGAGGAAGGGGCCTTGCAACTTAGCCGGTTAAAGCGCGGCATCAAACCACTACAGGGTGTGGTGACGGTGGCACCTTTAATGGGGCTTTTGGGTACTGTATATGGCATGATTGCCTCATTTCAAAGCATGGGGACTGCCGGAGATGACAAGGTGAAGTTTCTTTCAGAGGGTATTTATGAGGCACTGGTGACGACGGCCACCGGCTTAACCATCGCAATCCCTTTTCTATTTTTATACCTGTGGTTAAGTCGGAAAACAGACGAAATTGGGGAGAATTTAAATCGACAAGCACGTAGTTTCTTGGGAGGATTGTTTCCTGAGGTAAGGGGTGACGTTACCCGGGATTCTGGAGGGCTGCAACCTGTGGGTGCATTGGATTTGGAGAAAAACTCAACGTGAAGGTTATACGGGCGCAGGAAGAAGAGGCTACGGGTATTGATGTGGCTCCGTTGATTGATATTTTGTTCACTTTAATTATTTTCTTCCTCGTTACCACTACCTTTCAAGAAAAGGAAAAGGAAGAGGAGGTTCGTTTGCCTCGTCAGGGTGGTTCGTCCTTGGTGAATAAGGATCGGCCGTTCTACATCAATGTCCTTCAGGATGGGACATATAGTGTGGGTGGGGAAATAGTGAAGTTGGATGATCTTGAGCTAAAACTTAAGTTGCGTTTTGAGGAAAAGCCCGACCAAAAATTAGTGTTGCGCGGTGATTCCAAGGCTTTTCACGGTCAAACGGCCTCCGCATTGGATGTGGCTCGGCGAGTGGGCTTCAGTAAGGCAAGTATTGCCTATGATACTCGGCCACTGAATTAGCGGGTATGAAAATTAGGCTTAAAGGATTTCAGGAACTCATTGAATGGGGTTTTGAAGCTTTGGCTGATCGGTTAGGCATTCAGCGTCGGCACATTCTCTTTGGGCTTTTCGTACTGTTTCTTTCCTCACTGTTCACTGGTTGGTATATCTACGAGAAAAACTGGGTCGTCATGAGTAAACGTGAGGCGGGCAGAAACGAGCAGCAGATGACCATATCTCTAAACGGTGAAGACTCGGCTGTTCAGGAAATGAGCAAGCAGATACGTGAGTCTATTCTCGATACCCCCATGGCCGCCGCCGCTTCTTCGCAATCGATGGCTCAGTCTTCTACCAGTCAGAGTGCTCAGCGTAGTGAGCCGCAGAATAACAGTGCCGCCCAATCGGCTTCGGCTAGCACTGCGGCATCCTCAGCACCCAGTGCCTCGGGTGGGAGTAGTTCCTCTTTTTCACCATCCATTTCACCAGCCAGTTCTTCCAGCGTTAAGGCGGGTCAGGCACGGGCAGAAAGTAGTCAAAGTATGAGGATGGCGGCTGCACAACCTTCGGCTCAATCGGCTTCTGGCCGAAATGCTGCGCGTAGTACACCGCAGTCAACCGCTTCCCAGTCGGCTGCTGCCAGCAGTAGCCCATCGCCTGATTCTCTGCCTGCGGCCGGTAGAAGCGGCTCACTTTCTCCTTCGGTGACTCAAGCTGCCAGCGCTTCGATTCAAACCTCAGATGCACGTGCTGAGTCCAGTCAAAAGATGAGTTCGGCCGTCGCCCTCACTGAAGCTCAAAAGGCAGTCTCTGGTCGCAGTAGTGCCCGCAGTACGCCACAAGCTGCCTCGACCCAATCGGCGTCAGCCAACCGTAGTGCGAGCACTGCCAATGCTGTGAGTGCAGCGGGTAATACAAGTGCCTTGTTACCCGCAGCCACTAGCCAGGCCTCTAGCACTTCTGTTCAGGCGAGTGGTGCGCGTGCTGAGTCCAGCCAAAGCATGTCCACTGCTTCAGCCCAGTCACTGGCTCAATCAGCTACCGGGTCGCGAGGGT
>CAZHJW010000171.1:0-4793 GCA_964533265.1 uncultured Pedosphaera sp. | reverse complement strand
CGCGTGAAGTCACCGATAAAATCGAGGCAAACATTGCCAAGCGCCAAGCCAAAGGTTGGCAGTTTGATGGATGCGTGATTGGCACCTACGTGTGCAAGGAAATCGATCCCATGGGGGCCTACTTCAGGCGTTTAAAGCAACTGGTTGATTTCAAGGCCATAAAGAAGGCGAAGATGAAAATTGCCGTGGAACTGATGTACGGTGCTGGCCGCGGCTACCTGGATACCTTGCTTGAAGAAGCGGGAGTTAAAGTCACACGCTTCCATGAAAAGCCCAACCCTCTCTTTGGCGGCAAACCCCCTGAGCCCAATACTGAAGGGATGGCTGAAGCGGCAGCCTGCGTGGCCTCGGGCAAGGCCCAAATGGCCTTGGGTCTGGATGGGGATGCAGACCGCTTTGGTGTAGTCGATAAGGACGGCACTTGGCTCACACCCAACCAGATTCTGGCCCTTACCCTGTACCACCTTAAAAAGAACCGTAAATGGAAGGGAGCAGCGGTACGCACCGTTCCCACCAGCCACATGATTGATGCAGTAGCCGATCATCTGGATGTGAAGCTTTATGAGACCCCGGTGGGTTTCAAGCATATCGGTGCATTGATGGAAAGTGAACCGATTATTGTAGGAGGCGAGGAAAGCGGTGGTCTAAGCGTGAAGGGTCATGTGCCTGAGAAGGATGGCATCCTTGCATGTTTACTGATGGCCGAACTGGTGGCCGTGGAAGGCAAACCATTGGGTGAAATTCTTCAGCAACTGGAGAAACATATTGGCCCATTTCATACCGACAGGATTAATGTGCATATCAATCCCAAGCAAAAAGAAGCGATCCTTAAGCGGCTCACGAAAGGCTTGGATAAAATTGGCACAGCCAAGGTGGAAAAATTTATCACGACTGATGGCTACAAATTCTTACTGCCAAAGGGTGAGTGGGTGGCATTCAGGGCTAGCGGCACGGAGCCTGTAATACGGTGCTACCTGGAAACCAAATCGGCAGCCCAAATGAAACGACTGCAAACGGCCTGCCGAAAGCTTTTGAAGTGAAAAACAAACCGGTCTAGCTTAGACTCCTGACCACGTCCCACACGACGGTGCGTTAGTGGGGCAGTACTTTCTGGGACAGGGGCCGCGCGCCCAAGAAATAGCTGCAACCTTAAGTCACCATCTTCCTCCTTGCCCCCTTCCCCCTTGCTCGCCACCATGAGGGCTCATGAAGGTCCGTATTCTTGAAGGCGAAACCCGCCTGATCAATCTGCGCACACGCATGCCCTTTAAGTACGGCATCGCGACCATGACCGATGTGCCCTATGCCTTCCTGAAGTTATCCGTTGAAATAGACGGTTCGCGTCACGAAGGCTACGCCGCCGATAATCTCCCACCCAAGTGGTTTACCAAGATCCCCGAAACGCCGCTGGGAGAAGAAATGGTCGAGATGCTCCGCGTCATTGAACATGCCCGCGAAACGGCCACCGGCATGGAAGCGGCCTCCCCCTTTGATCTCTGGCTCAACCTTCATGAGGCCCAATCAGGTTGGGGGAAAAGTGAAAACCTAGCTCCCCTACTCTCTGGATTTGGCACCTCCATGGTCGAACGTGCTCTTATTGAAGCCTGTTGCCGGGCGTCTGGTAAACCTTTTGCTAATGTCCTTCGCGATCAGGATCTCGGCCTGAGCATGGATGCCATCCAGATCCAAATGGGAGCCACCAAAGCCCACGAGTGGCTGCCCAAAAATCCGCTATCCTCCATCATCGCCCGCCACACCGTCGGATTGGCTGATCCCCTCACCCCGGCAGATATCCCCGATGATGAAAAGGTAGCCGACTCCCTACCTCAGGCCCTGACTGACTGCATCTCCACCTACGGCCTTCGCCATTTCAAAATCAAGGTCAATGGACAACCTGACACCGATCTAGCACGCCTGGAAAGCTTGGCCGAAATAATAACCTCCCACGCACCCGCCGACTTTGCCTTTACTCTTGATGGTAATGAACAGTTTAAGTCCATCACCGATTTTCAAACATTTTGGCAATCCATTCAGGATAAGGATTCTCTCCGGCCTTTCTTTGAAAAGCTCCTCTTTATTGAGCAACCTCTGCACCGTGATGTTGCCCTTGAAGAGTCCCTATACGAACAGTTCCAAGCTTGGCCCGATCGACCTCCCGTGATCATCGATGAATCGGATGCCGAGCTTGATAGCCTCAGTACCGCCCTGCGTTTGGGTTACGCCGGCACCAGTCACAAGAATTGTAAGGGTATATTTAAAGGCATCACCAACCGCTGCCTCATTGCCCAACGCACGCATGAAGGTGAAACGGTTGTCATGAGCGGGGAGGACCTTTGCAACGTGGGCCCCGTCGCCCTATTGCAGGACCTGGCTGTTTGCGCCGCATTGGGCATTGAGAGCGTGGAGCGTAACGGCCACCACTATCATTCGGGACTTTCGCAGCTGCCTGAGGCTATGCAGAAAGACACCTTGAAACACCACGCCGACCTTTACCACCAAGGTCCTGATGACTGGCCGACTCTAAATATTAACAAAGGCCAAATCGATACCGCCAGTATCAATAACGCCCCCTTTGGAGTAGGCTTCGCTCCCGATCTATCCAGCCTTACTACAGCCGCCGATTGGGAAGCACCCATCCGTCCGTGAAGCGCGAACTTCGCCAAGCCTACCGCCTGATGCACAAACATTTTGGCCACCGTAACTGGTGGCCCGGTGATACGGCCTTCGAAATTTGTGTCGGTGCAATTCTCACCCAAAACACTTCATGGGAAAATGTTGAACATGCCATTACCAACCTCAAGTCAACCAAAGTCCTTTCAGCACGAAAGATATATGCCCTCAGCCACAAGGAGTTGGCCCAGCTTATCCGCCCCGCTGGCTACTTTAATATCAAGGCCAAACGACTCGGCAACTTTGTCGACGTACTCGTCGAGGAACATGGCGCAAGCCTGAAGCGGATGTTTAAGGGCAAAACCGCTGCCGTCCGTGAGCAGCTCTTGTCCATCAATGGCATCGGCCCTGAGACTGCCGACAGCATGCTCCTTTACGCCGGGAATCATCATAGCTTTGTCATTGATACCTATACCAAGCGCATCTTCAGCCGGCATGGCTGGTGCAATGAAAAATCTGGTTATGATGAGCTGCAATCACTCTGCGAATCCTCGCTTAACCAGAAATCAGGAGCCCATCAGCTTGATTACTGGCAGGATTATCACGCTCAACTCGTCGGAACGGGAAACCGCTATTGTAAACCGAGAAATCCTCGATGTTCGGAATGCCCGCTAAAGACACTGTTACCAACTGAATCTTGAATGGGTCAGCAGACCGACTATCTTATTTCCCCACTTGGCCGATACCAAACATAACGCTCTAGTCATTGTGCCCACCTATAATGAACGTGACAATCTGCCCGGAATTGTGGAGGCACTCGGCAAACTATCGGTGGACATGCTGGTGGTCGATGACAATTCTCCTGATGGCACCGGCGACATGGCGGATGAATTTGCAGGCAAACACGACTATGTGCACGTTTTGCATCGCAAGGAAAAAAATGGCCTTGGTCGCGCCTATTGCGCAGGCTTTGAGTGGGCACTTAAACAAGACTATGAGTTCATTTTCGAGATGGACGGCGATTTCTCACATGATCCAGAGGACATTCCGCGCTTTATTGAGGAAGCTGAAAATGCTGACTTGGTTCTGGGCACTCGGTATCGTGGAGGTATACGGGTAAACAACTGGCCACTGCGTCGACTTATTCTAAGTCTAGGTGCGGCCAAGTATGTAAAATGGATTACCGGCATGCCCTTCACGGACCCTACCGGCGGTTATAAATGTTTCCGACGACGCGCCTTGGAAAGCCTAGACCTCACAGCAGTCCGGTCAAACGGCTACAGCTTTCAAATCGAAATGACTCATAAAATCTGGCGACAAGGCTTAAACATAGCAGAATTGGACATCGTATTCACAGAGCGCGTGGAAGGATCTTCCAAAATGTCCTGGAACATTGCCTGGGAGGCAGTGTGGATGGTTTGGCGACTTTGGTTTCAACATGGATTGCGACGTTGGCCAAAGAAAAAATGAGGGAAACACAATGAGTCAGATAAGAGTTGGCATTGTTGGTACAGGATTTATGGCAGTAGCCCATATTCGCGCCTATCAACAAGTGGAAGGAGTGGAGATAAGCGCACTCTGTAATCCCAGTGGGCGCAATCTGGACGGAGATTTCTCTGATGTGCATGGCAATATTGGCAGTGATGAGCCAGTTAAACTCGACATGGCAAACGTAGTTGCCCACCGCAATCTAGAAGATTTACTGGCTGATGAATCGATTGATCTTATCGATATCACTACCCCCACCTTCCTCCATCATGAACAGGCTCTAGCCGCGATTGCCTCCGGCAAACATGTGATATGCGAAAAACCCCTCGCTCGCACCAGCATAGAGGCCCGCGAGATTGTGGAGGCAGCTGAAAACGCAAAAGGGTACTTCATGCCGGCCATGTGCCTGCGGTTCTGGCCCGAATGGGCATTAGTCAAAGAATACATTACGGACGGACGCTTCGGGAAACCCCTGAGTGCCAGGTTCCGAAGAGTTGCTGAGGCTCCTGCCTGGGGGCAAACCAGTTTTCTGGATGGCAAAAAATCCGGTGGGGCACTGCTGGACCTTCACATTCACGACGCAGACTTTGCAGCCTATTGTTTTGGACGCCCCACCCACGTCTACGCGCAGGGACACAGTAAGGTGAGCGGCAAAATCGACCATGTTTTGAGCCAATACACCGTAGAGTGCGGCG
>CAZHJW010000170.1:0-4867 GCA_964533265.1 uncultured Pedosphaera sp. | reverse complement strand
AAAAAAAGACCGCCCAGGCGGTATTCCGAAAAATACTTCCCAGACGGCCAAATTCCGTCCAAACAGGCCTTTCGGCCAATCCTTCAGGATGCCTCGGGTGGAGGCTTTGAATCATCGACTCGTCCAAGTGCTCCCGAAAGAGTCCCTGAACTGGATGGCTTTCCCGAAGGAATTCCGTCCTGAGTCATCCGACTCAGTCAATTTCGCCCGAAGGTTCCATCGACGTCTCTAGATTAATTTGAAGAATTCAGTATTGAAGAGGAAGTTATTCCTATATCCTCACAAGTTATTCACACAAGTACACGTTCGTGCGAACATCGGAAAATTACTTTTTTGCTGCGTAAGTGGTCAACCAAGTTTCGGCAGCCTTTTCAGCTGCGGCCTTCTCCTCGGCCTTTACATGAGGCTCCTTGAGCACCGAAAGCACCATACGCGGCACAAAGGCTTTGGCTTCTTTGCTTCCCAAACCTGATGCCACCAAATACCATTTGTAGGCAGTAGGGTAATCGCGTTTAGGCAACCCCACCGAATTGTAATAGAGTTCAGCCAAACCTAGCTGCGACTCTACATGGCCTTTCTCCGCTGCCTTGGTGTACCATTCCATCGACTTTTTGTAATCTTTTGAGACCCCCTGTCCGTTTCGCAACATCCAAGCCACAGTAGCTTCAGACAATACATCCCCCTTACCGGCTGAAGTCAGATAAGCCTTATATGCCTCCGCATAATCGCGGCTCACACCTTTACCGGCATAATAAAGATCTGCCAGTTCACGTAATTTAACGGCATCACCTTTGGCCGCTGCAGTTTTGGCTGTCTCAAAGTTCTTTTTAGCCGCTATTTGAGCAGGACTTTCCTTCTTAGCAGGTTCAGCAGCTAGAGAGGACAACGATGTGGCAACGAGGGGCAACGCGATTAACAGTAAATAAGGTTTCATTTTCATGAGATGCTTTAAAGGAGGATGGATTCAGTTTAATTAAACGACTGGGGTGCCATCTGTATTCCAGTTACTTAGCTCTTTTTGCTCACCTTTCCGGTTCCACTCAATACGCTTGAGTTCTTTACCCGCTTCAAATATTCGCTCACTACGTTTATTCCCATCCTCAAACCAAGCAGTATAGGTGCCCTCAAGTTCTTCCCTCACAAAATAGGCTTCAGAACGGATTTGGCCACTCTCATAATAAACCGCATGTCTGCCATCGCGCTTGCCATCCGTATAGCAAACATCAATCTGTAACTGTCCGCCTTCATACCACACCAGATGCGGCCCATGCCGATCTCCATGGCGAAAGGTGACCAAAGAATTCTTATTACCATTATCATACCACCAAACCTCCTCACCATGGGCTCGACCTTCATGAAACTCCCCGTCCAGCGAAACATTACCGTTCTCGTATAATTCCACAGCCTTCCCGGTGTAAGGTTCTTCATCGTCCTTCAAATAACACAGAGAGCCTTCCTGATAGGCATCAAATTTCTCCCCGTGCTTATTACGCCATTCGAGTGCGGTATACTTGACCGGCCGGCCAGTGGTAGTTTCTGTGGTCATCTGTCAGAAAATTAGCCTAAAGGGCAAGAATTGACAACCCGCACTTCAGCCCGCCAAATTCCCCTTGTGGATAACGCAAAACCCAAGATCGTGGTGCTTGATGGCCACACCCTCAATCCCGAGGACCTCAATTGGAACGCAATCAGTGAAATGGGGGAACTCACCGTATATGATCGCACAGTACCTGAGCAGCTAGCCGAACACGCTGCTGAGGCTGAAATTGTCTTCACCAATAAAACCATTCTCGATTCTGAGGCCATTAATGCCCTGCCCGCTTTAAAGTATATCGGAGTGCTGGCCACCGGTTACAACGTGGTCGATATCACCGCTGCCCGCGCGCGTGATATCCCCGTCACCAACACTCCTGCTTATGGGACCGCTTCGGTCGCGCAGATAACTTTTGCGCTTATTCTTGAGCTCACCCAGCAACCGGCCCTTCATGATGCCAGCGTTCATGCCGGTGACTGGAGTAAGTGTCCTGATTTTTGTTACTGGAAAAAACCCCTGGTGGAACTCGATGGCCTTACATTGGGACTGGTGGGTTACGGTGCGATTGGGCAGGCAGTAGCGCGGTTGGGTAGAGCCTTTGGTATGAAGATTCTCGCACACACAAGAACTACCCGAGAAGAGGAGGATATAGAATTTGTTGATTGCGAAACAGTTTTCAGAGAATCGGATGTGGTGAGCCTGCATTGCCCGCTTACTGATGAAAACCAAGGCTTTGTTAATGCGGACCTTTTAAGCCAAATGAAGCCGACTGCATATTTGATTAACACCGCCCGAGGCCCTCTGGTGAATGAGGCGGATCTGGCTAGGGCACTTAGTGAAGAAAAAATTGCTGGAGCAGCCACTGATGTACTTTCAGTGGAACCGCCTCCTGCGGATAATCCACTCTTTGAAGCAAAGAATCTGATTATCACCCCGCACATTGGTTGGGCAACACGCGCGGCAAGAGAGAGACTCATGAATATTGCAGCGGACAACCTACGCGCATTTCTCAATGGCGCACCACAGAATGTGGTTAACTAAAGGTCAAGCAAGCGTGACAGCGTCTACTCCTTCTTCTTCAGCAGCTTCGGATTCTTTTTGAGCATCTCCTTTGAGAGCACCTCGGCTTTGGCGATTTGGTTGGAGGTCATGTCTTCGGCGATTAACCTTTTGTTCCCATTGGCATCCTTATCGCCATTAGTAGCCGCAATATTCCACCACGCATAAGCGGTGACATGGTCTTCCGTCACTCCTTCGCCCCTTTTATACATCCTCCCAAGGTTGTATTGCGCATATGCATTTCCCTGATCGGCAGCTTTCTGCCACCACTTCAGCGCTTCCTTAAAATCCTGATCCACTCCTTGGCCCTTTGCATAGATCACCCCAAGGTTGGATTGCGCATATACTTGTCCCTGCTCAGCCGCTTTGCGATACCACTTTACTGCTTCCTTGAAATCCTGTTCTACTCCTTCACCATTGTCATATTTCAGCCCAAGGTTGGATTGTGCTTCTGCATCTCCTTGCTCGGCCGCCTTGCGATACCACTTTACTGCTTCCTTGAAATTCTGTTCCACACCCGTCCCATTATTATACATCACCCCAAGGTTGTATTGAGCATTTACATCTCCCTGCTCTGCCAATTTCTTCAGCGACTTAACGTCCATTGGCAACAGCTTCTTGGCTGCCTCTTGCCCACATCCCACCAGCAACAGCCCCGAACCAATTACAGCCAGCGCAAACTTCATTAGGTCACCTTATCACCACGGGTGTTGCTGTAAACTCGAAGATTCGCCTGTGCCCGGACAATAGAACCATTGGAGCAAACTTGAAATCACGTCGGTGAAGCCAAAAGACTTCTGACAGCCCTCACCAGTGCCTCCACCCTTGTTTCCATCGGGAAATCTGAAGGAGCCTCGCAGGTATAGCTTAGCTTTGTTTTATTCATCACCAGCCAAAATGCCTCAGGCCATAGATCCCTTAGCCTCGGGTCCAGTTCCGGAACAATCAGCCCACAATCGTTCCTGCGCCCATCAATTTCTGCCGATTCGTCAATCGGGCAAACGGTTTTCACTGCCTCCAGCACCCGGCGGGGCTTAGTCGGCCTATCATCCATCTTGAGTTCATAAAAATAGAACCCCTTCGCCTCCCAATCTTCATGAAGCTGAATGGTAAAATCCATATCGGGAAGTGCCTGAAGCCACTGCGCATGCGCACGAATCTCCGGTGTTCTTAAGTGCTTATAATCACGGTTTAGATCATCGCCTGCTGCATTCTCTCGTGTATTACCCGGAAACCCCGTGGGATTAAGGCAGGGACAAAGCCACAACTCAGCATCTTCAGGCCAATCATTCTCAGTAATAAGCCGGCATATAGCCAAGGGTGCGGCCGGTTCGTCACCATGAATGCCGCTGGAAAGATAGATTTTGCGGTTCGAGGATTGTAGAGCACGGTGCAGCGTTAGAAGACGTAGGTCATTTTCGGTTTCCAGCCAATTGACCATCCATCCGTGGGCTTGAGCTGCAATGAGGCAATTATCAAGAACCGACTCAATATCGATGGTCTCGCCGAAGTAGCCGCCGTCATTAAGGCCCAGCGGTTTCACAGCCTAAGCTGTAACCGCCTCGGTGGCCTCAGGCGCCTCAGCGGCATCGCACGATTCCTTCTCGCCACAGCCACAACCGCCCGTCTCTCCTTCATCGAACTCCTCCCAATCCGGGTCCAATCCTAGATCACGGAGCATCTGTAAATCTTTCTCCACCGACTGATTGAGCGTGGTGAGATAGTTGCCCACCATTAAAGCACTGGCTCCGGCCTGGAAAATCATGCACTGCAGATCGCGCAGATTTACGGTGCGGCCTCCGGCCACCATGATTTCTTTGGTCGGCATAATGAACCGAAAACAGGCAATAGTCTTGAGAATTTCCAGCGGCGGCAAAGGCTCCTGATTTTCCAATGGGGTCCCTTCGATGGGATTAAGAATATTCACCGGTACCACACTCGCGCCAATCTTACGCAGGGACAGCGCCAAGTCACACCGGTCCGCGCGCGTCTCGCCCATGCCAATAATACCGCCTGAACAAATCTTGATACCCGCATTTTTCAAGAATCCAATTGTCTTGATGCGGTCCTCATACGTATGCGTGGTGCAGTGCTCTGGAAAGAACCGTTCAGAACTCTCAAGATTATGACCATAACACTCAAGACCAGCCTCTTTCAAACGGTTGGCCACTTCCTGGGATTCTATCAACCCCAGTGAGGCATCCGGCCGTGTCCGACCCTGCTCCTTCATTTCAGTAATACGGTCACACACCTCATCGAGCATCGGCCCTTCCT
>CAZHJW010000169.1:3193-5030 GCA_964533265.1 uncultured Pedosphaera sp. | reverse complement strand
ACAACCAATTGATTAAGAGTCAACTGCTCTACCAATTGAGCTACCGAGGCGACCGGGGCAAGTAGTCCAGAACCAGCACAATCTGGTCAATATCTTTTTCTCGGTCATTCAAATCCCAGCACAGCCCGCTTTTGAATGCGGTAACGCTCATGCTGAAATGCCGCTTCCAACCATTCCCGCTGCTTGCTTCCCATCCGAGAACGCGCGTCTCGCAAACTGTTACTGGCATCGGCCAAACTCTTGATCGCCTCAGACTGCCGTAGCAACTGAGCTTTATCGGCTGCTTCTGACACCTTGAGGGCCTTGGTCAGTTCTTCTTTTTGCTTCGCGTCATCGATGAACTTATTAGTCGCAGTCTTTTCCTCAGCTGCTATCCGTTTCAACGCTGCTTCGCGGGCGGCAATGGATGGTATCCACCGTAAATGCTCCACAGCCAATTCACCTTTCAACTTGTCCTCCTCTATGACCGTTTCCTGCCGGAAATGCACTACCTGCTCCTGAGCCTGCAACCAGCCCTCCAGCGGACCCAGCAGCTTGCTTTGATCCTCATCCAAAGGCTTCTTTAATCCTGCCTTAGCAACTTCCGCCTTTTTAAATGTACGCTCGGCTGCGACAAATGCCGCCTGCCCTGCCTTGAACACCTGATCCCGACGATTCCATTCCTTATCTCGCAACCTCACCAAAGCTTCTTCCTGAACGAGAGAATGTTTCTCACGGTTCAACGTGTTTTCGCCATCCTCAAGATTTCGAGCTGCCTCAAAACGGCGGTTGATTGCTGTGCCGTATTCTCCAATACGCCGACCGTGTTCGCCTAAGGCCTGATTTAAAGCGTTTAATGCACGATCCATTTCACCTTTCGCTTGATTAGTGCGATTAATTCGATCGGTGCGTTGCCGCGTCAGGTCCCCGGTAATTTTGCGCAGACCAGTCTGCCGAACTTTTTTATTCGCAAGAAATTTTTCCAGCAATTTAATGTCCCCCTGAGTTCTTTTCCATTCATCCTCCATGCCGCCTGAGGTGCTTTGGTGGTTCGCGAAATCATTTTGCTTGGACTGATATTGACCAATCACTCCACCCAATTTACCCCGAAGGGCCGTCAACTCCGCCAAGCTGCGGGCCAATTGTTCCTGTTCCTGCTTCAAACGCCCGGATAAGGCCTTGTCGTCCGGTGCCTTTTTGACTTGTTCTGCTAATTGATCGTGCCGGCTCTTGATGGCATTGAGTTTTTGACGGGCGGGAAACTCCTGTTTATCCACAAATTCATGAAGGGTTCGCCGTGCAGCCTCAAGTGCGTCTCGGCGCTTGAGTTGATCACGGGTGGCATTCGTCTTTTTTTGTTCGTCCTGACGCAATTTACCTTGAGCCCCACGTAACTGCCCTTCCAAGTCGCGGACATAGCGATCGACCGATTGCAATTCACTTAAAGCATCCAACCGCGTCTGGTCAATAGCTGCTTCCTTTCCTATCAACTCGTGATAGACCACAGCCTTAGACATATGATCAGCGCGAAGATCGAGCACTTTTTTCTCTACTGGATTCAATCTGGCGCGCAGGATGCTGACCTCTTGTGTTAGCGCTTGCTGTAATACCCTTGCCCGGGCATCTCGTTGCCCCACAGCAGCGGCTACGCGGCGCTTGGCTTCATCCCGACGACGGCGTGCATCATCACGGGAAGGGGTATACTGGTTGAGATAATCACGCGAGCGATTCCTTCGGCTCTCTGAGAACTCCCGTGCCTTGCGAGTTCGAGTTACTGTCGCGTAAATTTGAACCGGCCTGAAGTCGCCCTTAAAATTGGCCCGCGCCTTGGTAAGATCTGCATTACGATCTGCCGCAT
>CAZHJW010000169.1:0-3093 GCA_964533265.1 uncultured Pedosphaera sp. | reverse complement strand
GCATGCTCACTCTCGAGTCGACGCCATTTTTCATCCAGTTGCGCCAAATAAACTTTGGCCTCAGAGCGCACCTTGAAGGTCCTGTCGAAACTACTCTGCCCGGCGATTGTCTGTCGTTTATGTTGCGTATCCATCGACGCCCAAGTCGCCCACGCCCTCTCGAGGACATTGGGTTCATCCAGATATGCAATCTCACGAATCTCCCCAATCTTGAGCCGCAACTTGCGGAAAGGAGTCTGGTTGACCACTAAGGTGGAACCATCCCATTCTAACTTACGAACCCGAATCTCCGTGCCCAGTAGTGTACGAACTATCCACTGTTTCCTTTCTTTGGCTGGTTTTTGGAGAAAAACGGCAGCGGCTTGAGAACCCCCTTGATATTTTCGAGAACCAAACAGAAGGGTTTGAAGGGTAATAACATTGTCCTTAATGGAAAGAATCTCCCCTTCCAAGAAATCGCCTCCAACCAACAGAACTCCTTCCCTCCCGACCTTTCCAGAACGAATTCGGTCCGCCATCGGCAAGGAAAGCGGATGGAAGAAAATCGCGGAGGCGTTGACAGTCGAAAGACGAATTCCTGCCGGTTTCCCCACAAAGCGAACACTACTTCCTGTTAATGATTCTACAGGGTGCGCAATGTAGCTCCCATTCCATGCCAAAGCTCCGGCCGCAGGAATGGCCGGAGGTGCCTGAGGAAGCGGCCAGTCTATCACCGCTCCAAGGGGCGACCACGGCAGACTTGGGCCACTCCATTCCAGCTCGAGGAGCGCGTAACTGGCTAGATTCAAATACTCAAGTCGAAATAAATGTTCCCCGGCGTCAAGCCGAATGGATTTAGTGGCCCTCCTGAAGGAGTACTCAGAAGGCGTTGTTAAAATCTCTTTGCCCCCTACAAAAAAACGTGCTCCATCATCTGAACCCAATCTAAAATGGTACGTACCGGAATGAGTCGTATTCAGTTTACCTTCAAATAAAATCGCACCAGGAGTATTACCCAATCGACGAACTGTAAGGTAGTGCCGACGAACCGTATCTACGGAACTGGGATCCAATGAAGTTTCATCTGGAAATATTTTATGATTCCCTCTCCAGATACGTGTAAGAACATCACTCAAACCCACACGCCCAGCAGGAGCGGGGTTGATCCAGACCCGGGCTATATTTTCCCACTTGAGATTCTTACCGGCTGTACGAACTCCATCGGTCCCAATCTTTTCGAGATTGCCCGAAATAAGATGACCGGCCCGAGTGTGTACCGTTGCTGCTGTTAGAAGGAAAAGCCCTGCTGAGAACCAATAAGCAATAACGGCGAATTTGAGCATGAAAACTCAACGCTGATAAAGTGGCAGATAATGATAAGGCATTGCCAGCATTGTTGTGAAAACAGCTGTGGTAAAGATCGGGCCCACGCCACCACGCCCATTGGAATCCCACCGGTAATAATTCCCTTCCTTACGAATACTTTTAGTCACAGTTGCTGAGACTGCTTTATACCATTTTTCCCAAGTGTCTCCTCCAATCATGTATTGAGCCGGAGCAGCATAGAAACTGCCGTATACATACCATTCCTGACCCGTACGATGGTTGGCAATTAGATATTTCGACCCTTTAAGCACCATCGGATCATCATACAACCCACAAACTTGAAGCGAATAAATTGCTGCCGCTGTACGCGCAAAACCTGGGGATGAACCGGGCTGATAGCTAAAACCACCCGAACTGGCATGATTACATGCCTTCACATATTTAACTGCGTTGTCGATTGTTCGCTGAGGAACATCGATGCCAGAATTTTTTGCCGCACGCAGCGCTACCACCTGCAACACAGTGACAGAAATATCCGCGTCACGCACCACCGGGCGATACCGCCACCCTCCCTGACTGTTTTGGCTGGCGATAATTAACTTGATTGCCCGATCCAGCTTGGCGCGAATGGCTGGTGATTGCGTCTGCCCATAAAGCTCAGCCAAGGCAATTGTCGCTATCCCGTGCGCATACATGTATTGGCCACTGGCTCGATTACCATAGATGCCATCAGGTCCAATTCGATTAAGGAGGTAATCCATTCCTTTCTTCACTACTTTACCATACGGCCCTTCGTTGGGTAGATTGCCCGCCGCTTGAAAGGCTATAAGCGTGTAACCGGTAATTGCGTCAGGATGACGCCGCTCTTCGGAGCTTTCACCCCATGATCCGTCTGGCTTCTGCTTGGAAGCCATATATTTCAGAGCTCCCTCAATATACTTTTCATGGGTTTTGGAAACCTTAACATTATCGCGAGGCCGCGGCTTAGCCTTGGTTCCAGGTGCCGCTGCAGGCAGCCAAACGATTGCAGATAAAAAAAGACTGAAACAAATAAAACGAATCACAACTTTTCCCTAAATAAATTATTTCTTCCGGCTATCTGAGAGACGCTTTAGGAATTGTTCTACCAGCGTGCTGTACTCCTGCGGCGTCTTGGATTTGGAAGATTGCAACAAGGCCTCGCGCTCACGTTGCGGAAGGTTTAAGCGATCCCCCAAGCCGTCTGTAGATCCCAACTTACCTTCCTTGCCCCCAGGCCCTTCCCAATTACCGATTTTGCCATCACCCTGTTCACTGGGCTGGCCTTGCCCGGGCTGTTGACCCGGTTGTTGACCCGGTTGTTGACCCGGTTGTTGACCCGGTTGTTGACCTGGTTGTTGGCCCGCTTGCTGACCGGGTTGACCTTGTTGTGCCATCGAAAGTGCGGCAGCAGCCTGTGCGAGAGCCTGTTGAGCCTGCTGAGACGCCTGTTGGGAGGGCACTGCGTTATTGGCCATAGCCTGCTCTATTGCTTCGGCTAATTCTCCCACGGCTTGGTCAAACGCCTCCTGTGCTGGAGGGGGTAATTGACCTTCCAAACCAGCCGCCAAAGGTTCAATCAATTCAGAGGCATTTTCCAACGGAGCCGCTGCCTCAAGAGCAGCCTGTGCGGCCTGTGCAGCCTGTGCAGCCTCCAGCAATTCTCCCTGCTCTTGACCAAACTGTTCGAGATTGGGCTGCTCTCCGGGTTCTTGGCCGGGTTGTTGGCCGGGTTGTTGGCCGGGTTGTTGGCCGGGTTGTTGGCCGGGT
>CAZHJW010000168.1:0-5076 GCA_964533265.1 uncultured Pedosphaera sp. | reverse complement strand
CTGCAAACGAGGAGCTCTACAACAATATTCAAGTCCTGCCGACGGCCAAGGTTGTCGCCCGTGGAGAACAGGGCAAGGCCAAAACCGTGGTGGCCTGGACCAATGATTATCATGGTACGCGTGTTTTCAGCACCTCAATCGGGCATAACAATGTCACCGTGGCGGATGCCCGTTATTTGAACCTGGTGGCACGCGGGATCCTCTGGGCCACCCAGAAGGAGGATTGGCCGGTAGCTCAGCCGAAGAACGAAACATTTTCACTCAACAGCAAGCCTGCACCCCAGTCAAAAAAAAAAGATAAAGGCATTTCCTCAATTCCGAAGAGCGCGGTAACCGGCGCTACGGTCACCGCCAGCTCTGAGGAAAAAAATAAAAATAATTTTGCCAAACACGCCATTGACGGAAAACCCAGCACGCGTTGGTGCGCTTCTGGAAGTTCCAAGGGGGAATGGCTGCAGGTCGATCTGGGCAAGCCCCAAAATCTCCAGAATCTGCGAATTCTCTGGGAGAAGAACAATGCCGCCTACCAATACACCGTTGAGGGCTCGACCGATGCCGAGGACTGGCGAATGCTCGTCGACTACTCCAAGAACAAGGAAGTCCAGCAGATTGCGCCGCACAAAATTGCTGCCAAGTCGGTTCGTTATTTAAAGGTCACCTTCCTGGGATCCAGCACAGGTGTATGGGGAAGCATATGGGAAATTGAAGCTCATAATGGAGCCCTGCCTGAGCTGCCGCGCAAGGTAATGAAAGCAGCAGAGAATGGGAGTAATGCCGCCAGTGGTTTTGGTAATGTAAAGGCTCCAGAAGGATTTAACGTCACTGTTTTCGCAGAACCTCCGGAGGTAAATTATCCGGTCTGCATTACAGCCGCCTCCACCGGCGAACTGTTCGTCGGCATTGATGAGCAGGGTTCTTTGGGCAAGGAAAAAGGCCGTGGGCGAGTGGTCCGCTGCATTGATGCTGACGGGGATGGCAAAGCCGACCAAATCAATACTTTCGCAAAGATGGATCATCCGCGCGGCCTCATTTACGACAATGGCAAACTATGGGTTTTGCACCCGCCCTTCCTTACTTTGTTTGAGGATACCAATGGAGATGGTGTATCAGACAAGCAAAAGGTCCTGATTGACGGAATCAGTACCGACTATGTCTACAAACGCGGGGCCGACCATACCACCAACGGCATTCGGATGGGGATTGATGGCTGGATTTATATTGCCGTGGGTGACTTTGGATTTACCAAGGCAGTTGGTGCTGATGGACGGGTCCTCAGCCGACGTGGAGGAGGGATTGTGCGCATCCGCCCTGATGGCTCGGACATGGAGATTTACTGCTGGGGTCTGCGTAACATCCTCGATGCCTGCATTGATCCCTACCTGAACATTTTCACTCGTGACAATACCAATGACGGAGGCGGCTGGAACGTCCGCTTTAGTCATATCATGCAAAGTGCCGAATACGGATACCCTTCATGGTACAAGAATTTCCACAATGAACTCATGCCCACCCTTAAGGACTACGGTGGGGGCTCCGGTTGCGGCGGCATGTTCTACCACGATTCCCGTTGGCCCAAACCCTACAGCCACGCGGTGTACACCTGCGATTGGGGGCGCAGCGCAGTGTTCCTGCATAATCCACCGGCCAATGGGCCCACCTTTGATGCACATCAGGAAACCTTTCTCACCATTAGCCGTCCCACCGATATCGATGTGGACGCCAGCGGCCGCATGTATGTCGCCAGTTGGCATGGAGGCAAATTCGCTTATAGCGGCCCAAAGGTAGGTTATGTCATCCAGTTGGTCCCGAAGGGTTTTGAGCCCAAACCCTTTCCGGATGTCACCAAACTGAGTGAGAACGATCTCTTTGAGTTGCTTGTTGGTCCAAGTCAGCAACAAAATCTGCACGCCCAGTTTGAATTCCTCAGGCGCGGTCCCAGTGTTCAACGCACCGCCAAAATGATGGAACTGGCCCAGGACAAAGGAATACCGCTCGCGGGACGCGTGGCAGCGATCTTCACACTCAAGCAACTCAATGGAAATAGGTCACAGGATGATCTTTTGAAACTGGCCGCCCATAATGAAGTTGCCGAGTTCGCCTTGCGCGCACTCACTGACCGCAAGGGCGAATTGCAGGGCCTTAAAAAAGATGTTTTTGTCAGCGCCCTCGACAGTAAAAATCCACGCTTACAAGCACAAGCCCTGATAAGCCTTGGGAGGCTAGGTGATCGCAGTGCAGCGGCAGCCGTCCTTCCACATGCAGCTGCTCCCAAACTGGAGAAACAACCGGCTCACAACGAGGCGAAACCCACTGCGGTACTGCCTCATCTTGCCACCCGCGCGTTGGTGGCATTGAAACCGATCGATACCTTGCTGGGTGCCCTTGACGGGACCGACGGAGCCACGGCCTTAAGCGTGTTAAAGTATGTTCATGATGATAAGGTTGTTGCCGCCCTGAGTGCGCGCGCGGCGAAAAACCCTGATCTGACCACCCTGTCCACCCTTGTGCGGCTCTACCACCGTGAAGGGGAATACACCCAAGGCTGGTGGGGCACTCGCCCCGATACCTCCGGCCCCTACTTTGCCCGAGAGAAATGGAGCGGAAGTGACAAGATTGAAAACGGTCTGAAAACAGCGTTGACCAAAGCCTCCAAAAGCACGGTCGCCGCAGTCAAAGCCCGGCTGGCCAGCCATAAGGTGAATATCAGTGGGTTGCCGGCCGGCACAGAGGTTGCCGAGAGTAATCCCGATAACGCGCCCATTAATATCCCCACGCCCAAGGGCAACCCCAAGAACTGGACGGCCACCCTCGGTGAAAAAAAATCGATTTCCCGGGCACTGGAATCCAAAGGGAACGCGGAACGCGGCAAAGTCCTGTTCACCAGCCAGGCCTGCATGGCCTGTCATACCACAGCTGAAAGGCAAGCTCCCAAGGGCCCACACCTGGTAGATATCGGCAAACGCTATAAGCCCACTGAAATCCTGCAGTCCATCCTCAATCCGAATGCCGTGGTCGCCCAGGGATTTGATACCTACGCCTTTACCACCAAGGACAAGGAAACCCATGTTGGTTTTGTGACACTGGAAAGTGCCAACTCCATCAGTATGCGTACTGCGGTGGGGGTGGCTGTAGAAATCCCGGTGAAACAAATCGTCAAACGCGAAAAGATTGCCTACTCCTCCATGCCTCAGGGTCTGGTTGCAGGACTGACCCCAGAGCAATTGGCTGATTTATTGGCCTACCTGCAATCATTGAAAACCAAATAATTATTACCCGTGAGAAATCTATTATCTATTGCCTGCTGTCTCTACGTAACGTTTGCACTGAAGGCATTCGAGTTCGACAAGGACGTGGTTTACACGAAGGTCGGCGGAAAGGAACTAAAACTGGACATCATGTACACCAAGGATGCCAAGATGAGGCCACTGGTCATTTGCATCCACGGAGGTGGATGGATGGGGGGACACCGGTCCATGTACCACAGTCGCATGCGTAAACTCGCCGAGCATGGATACACCACCGCCTCGGTGGAATATCGATTTGCCCCAAAAACTATCTGGCCCGGGCAAATGGAGGATGTCCAGGCCGCCCACCGGTTCCTGATTAAGAACGTTGAACGTTACGGCATTGACCCCGAACGGATTGCCGTCTGGGGTGAATCAGCCGGAGGACATCTGGCGCTAATGCTCGGTCTTATGCCCACTGAAAAAGGGGAAGCACTTCGACTGCGTGGTGTCGTCAATTACTTCGGTCCAACCGAATTCCGTCAGATGGACAGAATTGAGGGAGCTGGAAAATTAATGCTGATAGCCCTTATGGGTGGTCGATTAGAGGGCCGGGAGAAAATGTTGGCCCACGCTTCACCCATGGCTTATGTCGACCGAACCGACCCACCCATCCTCACCTTGCACGGTACAAAAGATAATTTGGTCCCCATTGAAGGATCACAACTATTGCATGAAACCATGATTAAAGCCCAAATCCCCGGTCAACTATTCCCCATGGAAGGCACGGGCCACGGCATAGGAGGAGACCGGAAAAAAGGACAGGCACTTTTGCGTAATTTCCTTGAGTATTATCTGAGGGGTTCAGATATGGAACTCTTGTCTCATGAGGATTTTGATAAAGGCGTCGGCAAATGGGAACCCACTGACCCCAAAGCATGGAAAACCGTGAGGAAAGACGGGCGCAGCTTTTATTCATTGCACGCAAAAAGTAATTACAAGACCAAGGTACGTTCTCCCTTCAACATTTCACTACTCAAGGGAAGTGAAGTGGGTGATTTCGTTTTGGACGTGGATCTACGTTCAACCATTAAGGTCTATGGACATCAGGACCTTTGCCTCTTCTTTGGTCATCAGGACCCTGAGCATTATTATTATGTGCACCTCGGCCGCAAGGCCGATGCCCACGCCAATTCAATCTTTCTGGTCAATAATGCACCACGGGTAAGTATTGCCAAGACCCGTACCGAAGGAACTGACTGGAGTCGTGGTTGGCATCGTGCCCGGATACGACGTGAAGCGGCTTCAGGCAAGATCGAGGTTTTCTTTGATGACATGCAAAAACCGGTCATGACCACGGTTGATAAGACCTTTACCCATGGCCGCGTGGGCATTGGCAGCTTTGACGATACCGGCGACTTCGACGCCATTCGCCTCTGGGGTAAACGACCTGAGAAAAAATAGGGAGTTTGTTTGGCCTGGACTTTTAGCCCGCTCCCATCATTTGTTTTGAAGCAATGGTCAGCGGATGATTTAATACCCCCCATGAGCAGTCACTTGGATTCCCTCCGACAATACACCACCATTGTTGCCGACACCGGCGATTTCGAATCCATCCGCGAATATACCCCGCAGGATGCCACCACCAACCCCAGCCTCATCCTCAAGGCCGCGCAAATGGATGAGTATGCCGAACTGGTGGAGAAGGTCCTGGCTGAGGACGGGAATGAGTTGACCGAGTCCCTCGACAAGCTGGCGGTGTTTTTTGGGCTGGAAATCTTGAAGATCGTGCCCGGGCGCGTAAGCACCGAGGTGGATGCGCGCCTGAGCTTCGATACACAGGCCACGCTGG
>CAZHJW010000167.1:0-5127 GCA_964533265.1 uncultured Pedosphaera sp. | reverse complement strand
GTGAATTGGGCATAGAGGTTGGGGACTGCGGAGCAGAGAGCAACAAAAAGGCTGATTGCTATGGCGCGCATGATTTTTCTTTGGGCACAAACACCCGCCAGTTAGACGGTATTCACCTGCGGTATGTTACCAAAATACTGTCGTTTGGCCAGCATTGGCCAACTGCTACGTAAACGTACTATTTTAACCTGATATGTCAACCCCTTAAGGTGTTTTTTTAAGCTAACTTATTCCAACCCCTGTTCTTCACCCCGTGCTGTTTTTACGGCCTCATTGTAAGCTTGGATAACGTTGGCTTCATGGATAATTCCGGTTAGTTTCATGGAATCAGTGTTTTCCACTACTGGAATACTGACGCCGACGAATTCCTCAATGATCTCAAATCCACGATTGAGGTCAGTTTCCTCAGTCAAAATGTGTTCGGGCATTGATGCCAAGTCAGCGGCGGTTTGGTGGTTCTCCGTCTTAAGCGCGTCCCACGCACTGGCCAAAGTAATGACACCGATCAGTTTTTGTTCGGTATCAGTCACATAAAGATCGGCCTCGGGGTGGGCGAGCAGTGACTTTTCTATGGAGTTTAGGTCGGCATTCGGTTCGATGGTGAAGTATCCCTCTTCCATGACTTCTCGAATGCAACGGCGCTGAAGGATAAGCACCTCGCGTCCCGCGTTAATATCAAAGCCGGCGGCCTGGACCTGAAACAGAAAGAAAGAGCGTGCAAAATATTTATTGGTGACAAGATTGCTGATCGCTACAGCTACCATCACGGCAGTGGCCACGGAGTAGTTTTGATTTATTTCAAATACAATTAAGATGGTTGCGATCGGTGCGCCAACGACCGAACTAATACATGCGCCCATCCCGGCGAGGGTAAAAATTTGGTAGTAATCAGGATCATAGACCAATGCCAAAGCCGCTCCCACCATCGCTCCGATGCAAAGTGCCGGGCCAAAGACTCCACCATGCATGCCGCAACTGAGACAGAGAGCGGTGGAAGCTATTTTGAACACGATTAACAGGCAGAGAATGTGGAGTACATACTCAACACCTTGATCTTGAATCACCTGAGTGGTGGTTTCTTCCACCAGTCCAAGGAGGTTTGGCAGCCAAATAGCGACGATACCAATAGCTAGTCCTGCGAGCATGGGACGACTCCATAAAGGTATATTCTTTTCCTTAACAACCTTTCCCATGAAGAGGATGCTCCGCATATATACAATGGCCAAAAGACCTGAAATTAGGCCAACAATTACAAAGAGTGGGTATTGCCCAAGGCTTAACTCTGCAGCCGGAGTGAGGTTCTGGAAACCATCAAAGATACGGCCGTGATGAAGTGCTACGGCGTTACCGACAACTGCAGCGATGGTAATGGGTGCAAAGGCGCGGAGTGAGTAATGACCGATAATAGCCTCATGAGTGAAAATCACTGCGGCTATTGGAGTGTTGAAAGAACAGGCAATGGCACTGGCAACTCCGCAGCCAAGAAAAGTCAGTGTGTTCGTTCGGCCCAATTTGAAAGCCTGACCGAAGCCGGATCCAAGTGTGGCTCCCAGGTGTATGGCTGGGCCATACCGCCCGACCGATGCGCCAAGTCCGATAGAACTTGCACAAATGAGGGCAGTGGAAATGCCTTCGCGAACCGGCATAATGCCATCATTGTTGATTCGGGCTATGATTGCGTCTGCCGGGCCAAACGCCCGCGGGAGTTTTAGGGATAGGTACAGGAAACCTATAAATAGACCGCCCCCTGTTAACGCAGTTAACATGTGCCACTTGGGTATATCAGTAAATGAACCTTGTTTGTACTTAAAGAGAAGAGCCCCTTTATAGCCTGGGCTTGGAAGGTGTTCTATGAGCGAGGGAATTGAATTTTCAACAGGCAGCAAATCATTGCTGGCAAATTTCAGAATGATTGTACTGGAATTCTGATCCTCAAATCTGATGCTAACAAGGTCACCCTTGTACTCCCATTGGCTGAGAACAGGTTTCAGTCGGACGCCATTGCGGGTGGTAACGATAGAACATTTACCTGCAGTAGCCCATTGGGTTTGCTTTAAGCCTTCAAGGCCATGCTTGTTGTTCCCGCGAAAATCAAACTGCAATTTATTGCGTGCATCAAACTTGTGGGTGTAGCGGCCGCTGGGAGTTTCACTCCAGTCGAAGTAGACCCAGTTGACCACCCGCTCGAAGGTTTTCATGAAGCCGAGCGTGGCATAGGCTATCCCAGCCCCGATTACTACAGAAAGAACCAGTATCAGCAACAGGTTCGTACCTGATTGGTAAGCCGGCTTTTGCTTGCGGCTAAAGAATTTGATTAACGTGTCCAGCATGCGGGCTGCTTGCTGGCGCCCTTATATAAAAATACTCAATTAAAAGCAATGGTTCGGTCTGTTATGCACCGACTGCACCCAGTACCAAATCAAATTGACCGGTCAGGAATTGCCCGAATTCATTCCGTGATTTCTTCAGTGAGATGATGAGGGGCGATTTGCTTGCCCATGGATCTTTTGCAATATGTGGGTCACCCTTAAAGTAGCACTGAGTAATTACTGGGGCGTGTCCGGCGGCTTGGACCATGTAGTGAATATGCGATGGGCGTGTAGAATTACCTACTCCATAGGCCGCAGGTTTGATGGTTTCGTATTCGTAGTAGCCGTGCTCATCGGTGATCAGGCGGATACGGTTTTTGAAATCAGTTTTGGCCGGTTGCTTGCCGCCACTGAAATTGCGCGCGGTGGGTAGGCTGGGTCGTGGATCCGGGCGGTTACTGGTTTGAAAGTCATAAACACCTTTGTGATCAGCTTGCCAGACATCCAGCAGCGCATTGGCAATGGGTTTTTTGTTGGCGTGGCTCCATATGCGACCATGCATCACCAGTAGCTCACCCGGTGCACGAGGTGCAGTAACCTTACCCCGATAAGGTGCGCCGCCCGCCCAGAAGGGCCCCAGAATATCGGGATGAGTGGATTTAAATTTACCTTCAGGTTGAATTGCCTGCCCCGTTGCCTCTAGATAATTCACATAGCCATGGCCATCTTCAGTAGCTGGAGTCGGTGCTGCATCTGTTTTTAGCGTGAGGATACTTCCTGCAGTAGCTAGTCCACCGTAGGAGAGGAAATCCCGTCGAGAGGGGGGGTTGAACGGAGAATTCATTGTGAATAAATTGCGGATAGTTGCCAATAAGTGGCCATTGTTGCTAACGGCTACCACATTCTAGCGTCTTTTTTATGACCTACCAACAATTTCTTTTGGGAGTGGTGTGCGCCTTGGTTTTGATCGGTTGTGCTTCGCCTGTTTCGAAGGATAATACAGTTGGCACTCCAGCGCCTTCACCTTCAGAGGCACCGGCGAAGACCCTCGCCATTCCGCCTTTGCCTGGTTTTGATTCTGCTTCGCGCTAGGCTTTTCGGTTCACTTTTCGTGAGGTAGCCTGCGACGCATGTTCTGGTCAATAATGGCGGTTCTGTTTGTGGTGCCGTTGGTGGCCTTGTATTTCGTCGTAATCCGTTCGGTGGATCGTTATATGCCCGAACCTTGGTGGTTGTTGTTTCTATGTTTGGCTTGGGGGGCAGTGGGTGCGGTGGTTCCCTCGGTGGTCGGTGGTCTTTTGGGTCAGGAAGCTCTTGCTTCGGCACTCAATCCCCAGCATACCGAACAAGGGGTTAAGCTGGTTGAAAATACTGCGGCGACCTTTCTTGCTCCTCTGGTCGAGGAGCCAGCCAAGGCTTTGGGCCTATTGGCAATCTATGCCTTCTCGCGAAGGCGTGTACATGAAACTCATGGGCCCCTTTCTGGTATGGTATACGGTGGGATCATCGGTTTGGGGTTCACATTCACCGAGGATATTCTCTATATCGTGGGAGCTGCAGAGCAAGTTGGTGCTGCGGGCTTTTTTGGGGTGTATTTTTTCAGAACAATTTTATTGGGGCTAGGGCATGCTACGTTCACTGCGTTTACCGGGCTGGGCTTTGGTCTGTTTGTAACCAGCCAAAGCGGTTGGCGTTGGGCAATGCCTTTGTTTGGGTTGTTACTTGCGATGATGGCTCATGGAGGAAGAAATCTGTTCAGTTCTTTTCTTACGTTGGAGGGGGCTGGGATTCTATTTGCCTTAATGATCCATGGATTGGTGGTGGTTTTGTTCTTTTCCCTCTTGGTATGGCTGGGGTTTCGTGATCGATCCAGAGTAAAGGATGGCCTTGATGGGATGGTTGGGGGGTTGATTACTCAGGCAGAGTACGACCGGATTATTAATCCTTGGATGCTGTTACCCGGATGGAACCTGATTAATCTAGCCGGGTTACCCGGTGGTTATTTCGCGGTACGCGAGAAGCAGCTGAATTGTTTTCGTCTGGCCTTCATTCGAAATCGGGCACGAAATGAACGGAATAATTCGGATATTCCCCCGGTCTTGGATTTGGTGGAAGAAGAAGCGATTGCTGCCATAAAAAAAGCCAATCAACAGGGAGTTCTCCTTGCCCCAGAACCCATTGAAGGCGGACCGCCGGTGATGAGTTGATTTTTTTGGCGAAGGGCCTTTCACTGGGCCGATGCAAACCCCTGACCGTCGTCATTTTCTTGCTACAGGCGCCTTGGCTGGCGCCGCAGCTGTGTTACCTGCTACTGGCGCCTTGGCCGCCGACAAGCCGGCCTCTCGGATTAAGCCAGCTATTCTACTGGACTCCCCTCGTAATAAACTGGCCCTAGCCACCTATTCCTACTGGCACTTCACGCGCAACAAGTACCCCATCGAGAAGGTGATTGATCATGCTGCGGAAATGGGAGTGGAAGGGGTGGACGTACTGCACATGCAGATGGCAGGCGAGAAACTCGATTACCTACGTAAACTCAAGCGGCATGCATTTTTAAATGGCGTGGGATTGGTGGGTCTCTCCATTCATCAGGGTTTTGTGAGTCCGGACAAAGCCAAGCGTCAGCATAACATTGATCACACCATTCACTGCATGGAGTTGGCACATGAAATGGGCATTCCCTGTATCCGCCTTAATACCGGTCGCTGGGGAACCAGCAAAAATTTTGACCATCTCATGGCTAATCGCGGTATTGAACCGGTGCTACCTGGGCACACCGAGGATGAGGGTTTCAAGTGGTGCATTGATTCCATTGAGA
>CAZHJW010000166.1:0-5229 GCA_964533265.1 uncultured Pedosphaera sp. | reverse complement strand
ATCTCACTCGCATTGGCGTTATCGAAGGACTTGATATGGCGATGAACCGGGTCATCAAATCGCAACTTACCTTGCTCTGCCAGAATCGCGATGGCAGTCGCCACAATAGGTTTGGTATTGGATGCCATGCGAAACATGGCGCTTTTCTTGATCCGAACACCTCGCTCCTTATCCTTCCACCCCAAAGCTTCGTGCACAACCACCCGGCCCTTGCGCGCAATCAGGATCACCGCGCTACGCACCTCATCACGTTCAATGGCTTTGCGGTACATGTTCACCCCCGCTTCCAGAATAGTGGCATCCATGTCAACCTCTGAAGGTTTGCCCAAAGACAATGTAGTATCTGCAGCCCAAGCAGACTGAAATACATAAATTAGAATGATCCAAAGCAGTCTCATTTAAGTTCCTTGAACTGAAACGTTTGGCCGGCCTTTAAAATATTTAGACTTAAGTGCGCACCACTCTGGAGTTTGCCGGATTTGCCATCAGAAATTTTGGCCTTACGAGCGTCCATCACCACCACGCTACCTTTCCCCATGACGGTAAAATTATCACCGCGAACAACGATTGCTGTCGCTTCGCCTATGCCGACTCCTATTCGGTCTGGATGATCCATAACCGCGCTTAAAAGCCGATCCATCCGGTGCCGGGCAATGAAGTGTTGATCAACGATCAATTCGGGCACCAAACCCAGCCCCTTGGTAATTGGAGTGTTGCCTCCAATCAAACCGGGCTTTTCGGGCGCATTGGGAATCATAACCTCAGACATAATGGCCGCACCCGCACTGGTGCCAGCAAAGGGAATACCTGCACGATGACGACCTCGGATGAAATCCACCAAACCGGCCTTGTTCAGCTCCTGATATAACTGCCTCTGGCTTCCACCAGGAAACCAGATAGCTGTTGCCCTATTGATCAGTGCCCGGGCTTTCTTTGAATCATCCAGTGTTACATTGTAGACCTCACCGACTCCGAGCTTGGAATAAACTCCCACTGAAGCTTCACCCCGATTGGGGCGACTGGAGGCTTGTGGGAGAACTGCTATGCGCGCCTTTTTCCCACCAGCAAGTTCCACAAAGTGTTTACGAACCATTTCAGGAGTCCCTCCCCCTCCTACAATCACCAAGGCTCCCGGCTCACCGGCATTCAGTGTGTAACTCAACAGGAGAAACAAAATACGCATCAGGGATATATTGCTCTTAACTTAAACCAGTTACAACTCAACACGTTCGCCCTGTTTGGCAACCCGCATACCTGCTTTCCTGATTTGTTTGGCCGCAGAACCATCTGAATGATGTGCAGGATTGGTGTGGTTGAGATGAATAAAACGAACTTTGGCACGCAAAGAAGCCGGTTGATCTTTTAGGCGGGTCATTGTCTCGGTGATGAAAGGATGTGGGATTTTTGACATGTCCCGGCCGGGCAATTCGCCATTAGCAAAGAAAGTGCCGTCCAGATAGGCGACATCCACATCCTTCAACGCTTTTTCAAGGGGAGTCTTCCATTTTTCCCATTTATCAATATCGGGCAGCCACAGTATTTTTTTTGCGGGCCCTTCAATTTGAAACCCAACTGTTTCAGAAAATTCATCGCGGTGCGGCACCAGAAAAGGCGTAACACGCAAACGTTTATTCAAGGAGAATGCGCGGCCATCCCGCATGGAAGAAAGGCGGATGTTTTCAAGACTCACCAACTGACTCCAGGGACCCTGTGTGCGCAGGAATTTTTCCATACGCGGCATGGCATGGACAGGGGTGCTTTTGGTTCCCATCACCTCGCGACCCAAGTGAATGAGTCCGGCGTAATGACCAATGTGGGCGTGAGTAAGCAGGATGCCATCAAGCTTGCCCGCCAGCTTAGGGTGGGCTTCATCTAGTCTACGTACCTGACGGGGGAAACTCGGACTGCATTCGATAAACCAACGCTGGCTGGAAACCGGATCAACAATGCCCAAGCTCGCGACATCACGCCTTTTGGTGGCATCATCCCATAACCCTTTGCAGCATTCCTTTTTGCAGCCGGCCTGCGGATAGCCACCATCTTGAGCAGTCCCCAGCACCACCGCAAACGGACTACTGTCATGGGCTGAGAAACTCCTTGAAGACAACCCGAACGCAGCCAAGCTGGAACTAGCAATAAATTTCCTGCGATTCATTTGGATTCCACTTTATCCGGAGGGCGGTGAGCAGGAATCTGTGCCTTGAAATCCCCCAGGCTATGCCAGTAGAGGCGTTTATTCAGATCCACTTCAGTTAAGGCAACTGAACCCCACTCTTTGGCTTGGGCCAGAGGTTTGCCATCATGACCGTAGATAGCCGAGATCATCCAGTTACGGGAAACATCCGTGTAGGTGCTACTAACAACGTAAACATGATTTTCACACGCACGCGCCGCGCCAAGCATCGGATTGCAACCCCATACTGGCCACGCAATGATCTCTGCGCCATTGTTACTAAGGTTACGGGCGACCTCGGGAAAAAAACCATCGTAGCAAATCATCATCCCCACTTTGCCAAAACGGGTTTTGAACACCGGATACTCGGTTCCCGGCGTAAGACCGCCTTCAATCTCCCCGCGGGGCAAACATACCTTACGATATTTACCCACCACTCCTTCGGGCCCGATGAGCACTGCAACATTGTAAACAAGGCTCTCCTCTCTCTCGAGTAAACCAGCAACAATATAGAGGTCGTGGTTCTTGGCCAACGAACCAAAATATCTTGTCGAAGGCCCTGGAATAGATTCAGCACATTGAGCATAAGTACGGCCACTACCATAAAAAGTTAATGTCTCAGGCAGCACCACAAAATCCGCCTTCTTCTTAGCCGCCTCAGCAATCAGCGGTGCAAATAATTCGCATTTTTCTTCATTGGTTCTCCCAGCACGCGGCTGGAAGTGAATGGTTGCCAACCGTGCAATGCGTGGTTTGGGTGCGGCCACAGGTAAAAGGGAAACACCACGCCACTCAATTCGACCATTGGTTATCCAGCGTAGACACAATTCCACCTTCACCTGAGTAGCAGCCTTGGGTGCTTGAAAAACATCCCTCACTTCTGCCCAACCATCCTTGGCAGTAGCCTGAGCCCGTGGGAACTCCGGCTCGGAACGAGGAGCAATCCCAGGCCGGTAGGAAGAAAAGGTGGGTTCATCGCGCAGAGCCTTGTTGCCCTTGGCATCCAACCAAATCAAGCGCTCCACTACATGACGCAAAGGATAATTGATTCCAAAAGTCCTGCGCTTGGCAAAAAATCGGTAATGCGTTCCGCCCTTCACCTCAAAGGTGGCCTGCCATTGACCAGTGGCCCCAAGTCGGCCATTGGCATCAATCTTAAACACCCCATTCTGGTGCTCAAACTTGGGGCTAATCTCTTCGCGCGGCGAGTGAGTTTTCCAAGTCGCATCCGACTGGGCCGCAAAAAGCATTTGAGAACAAAAAACTCCAAGGGGAATAAAAAAAAGTTTCATGACGGACTCTACCCAGCCTTTCTCAAGGAATCCAAAAACGCAAGCGAAAGGGCTAAATAGGCCACCCATTGGCTGCCCTGAATGCCACGTTGTATATTTTGCTTTTTGACTCCGTTATGCTTAAACTGATACGTGCTCGTAAGCGGAAATAGATTCCAAAGGAAAAAAAGTGGTCTATCACTGATTGAGCTACTGGTGTGTATCACCATTGTCGGGATTCTCATGGGTATGATGTTCCCGGTTTTTTCCAAGGCCATCAAAAAGGCCCGTTCTTTAGGAACCCCGGTCGACCCCAAAGATAATACTAAGGGACAATATGCTCCCTCATCTGTTCCTCATCTTAATAATTTTGAGGGCACCAAACCTCTAAGCTCTACTTCACCTGTTCCCCTTTTGTCAGATACCATCAAGGATAAGCGCCTGGAACTAACCAACCCAAATCTGCCGGCAGGGGCACAGATGTTCGCGCTGTTTACGGCTAAAGGAAAAGCACAGGTTTGGTCAACTGGCCCGAATAAATTCAGCTATAGCGGAACCTATACAGTCAACGGTTCCACCATCACCATCACCAAGAAAAATGGTGACCTAGAATCCTGGAACTTTTCGACTCCTATCATTTCATGGGGATGCACAATCAATACGGTTAACAACGCTGATGGAGCATTCTATACCCTAACCATTATCAAGGCTCAAAATTTGTAAGAAATTTGAGGCAATTCTGAGGAGCATTCCCATCTACTCAAACCTCATCTCTACACCATTACTTCTTCAAACATTGGAGGCTTCATTGAAGGTATAGTATTGAAACATGAAATACATCTACCGACTCGTTTTACCGAACGAGTCACATTCGGCTTGAACCAAAATCATCTTGAAAACACGCAGTAAAACTTACCTCAAGTGGGAGTAAACTTAGTCAACCCGCCCTGTCCCCTATGCTCAGCATCGAGCACGCCCTACCACCGCGACACCCGACGTCCCTATCTCAAATGCCAACGATGTCAATTAATCCACGTACCCGTTCCTTACCTACCTACGCGCGAAGAAGAAAAGGCTCAATACGACCTTCACGAAAATCAGCCGTATGACACCGGTTACCGCACCTTCCTCAACCGACTGGCCACCCCTCTCCTCACCAAACTAACCTCCAAGAGTCACGGCCTTGATTACGGTTGTGGCCCCGGCCCAACTCTCTCGGTAATGCTCGAGGAAATGGGCCATACCGTCACCCTACATGACCCCTTTTACCAACCCAATCCAGAAGCCCTGAATCAGACCTACGATTTCATCACCGCCACCGAGGTCTTTGAACACCTCCATCAACCCGCTCACGATCTAGACATCCTATACCGCGCCCTCAAACCCGACGGCTGGCTCGGCATCATGACCAAACGCGTCCAGGATCACGCGGCCTTCGCTAAATGGCATTACACCCACGATCCCACTCACGTGTGCTTTTGGAGCGAAAGTACTTTTCACTGGCTTGCGAGCCTATGGCAAACCACAGCTGAGTTTCACGCCGTTGATGTGGTGTTGTTTCAGAAGAAATAGAATGGCTCGAGATGTAGGACTCGTACCTCACAAACCAAACCTATGTTTAGAGCTCTGAGGATTGGGCTTCCTTATTTAATCTCCAAGAGCTCCTTCACGTCCCAAGGTAACACACGGCCCTTGTGTTTGGCTCGAACGCGCTTAACTTCTTGCACTTTCACCTGACTTTTGCCACCCCATGCGGTTCGAATATAGGTTAGCACATCTCCAATC
>CAZHJW010000165.1:0-5323 GCA_964533265.1 uncultured Pedosphaera sp. | reverse complement strand
TTGGCCGTTACCTTTCCTTCTTTGGCCAACACAATCGTCATCAGGCAATCCTTGTTGAGACCATAATTGCCAGGACCCTCGATTCCATCGACTGAATAACCCACGCGCGCGCGCGTCTTGATCGAATTAATCACCCGCGGCAACCTCTGATCACCGCGAATCGGATCATCTATAAGAAAAATGAATTCAGTGTTCAACTTGGCTTTTTGGTCCACACCGTATTGATCGATCACGCGCATCAGTGGCATCATTGAACGTTCCAACGAGTGCAGGAAAACCAGCGCCACCGGACGACCTGCAGCCGCCTTGATTGGGTCGCGCTTTTCGCCCGGACCCTTGGCGGTCAGCGAACGCACCTCGAAGAGCGTTGCTTTTTCGCCCTTTTGCGGTCCGGAAAAAACTTTTTCCCTGTCCGCCGCCAAAAGGGAGGCAGCAGTCAATAACGAGATGAGAAGGGCGATTTTCATTTCAACACCACCATGATATCAGCACCAAAAAAAAGCCAATGATTTTATCAGTTTCTAGTCGCCACGCTGATTGAAGAAAAGTTCAGGTGAGTTTCACGCTTTTTTACGACCGAAAAACAGCACAAGGATTCCGGCACCCAGAATTACTATCGGCCCCCATATTACCCAGCCCAAGAATGGTGAGGGTGTTGCAACGGGCTTTTCCTCATTTTCAGCAGGCTGGACCGTAGGGGGTTTTTCTAGATTCACGGGAAGCTCAACGGTGGACACACTCGAAGGAGATACATTCTTTGAACTGGTAGCAGTCTCAGTAAGAGCGGGCGTGCCGGTTTGCGCCAAGGCTTGGTCATCGAGTTTTTCGATCTGCTCCTCAAGGAGCTCATCCCAATTGACCGAGGTCAAAATATCAAAACCCGGGTTCTGGCGTTTGACCTGACAGGAACAGGGCCCTGAAAGAAACGTGCAGGCATCATCAATCATGTCATTATTAATTCCCTTACCCACCAAAGCGGGCATGGCCCGGCCTCGACCGAATACGGCAAAAGCAATCGGTTCATCATAATCCTTAAGGTCATCCTCACTGTTCAAAAGGATTTCCCGGAAAACCTGTTCATTGGGATCATCCGCTGAAATGGTTAGCAGTGAGAAACCCAGTTTTAAATCCTCCGGTCGGATGGAGAGATACCCTGCCTGAACGTCCTGTGCCTTGAGTTCAGGCATTTTCAGGGTCTTACCCAAATGCACCAGTCGTTCTTCCAGAATCTTTTTGGTGGCTTGGTCTTTTTCCTTATTGCCACATTCCAATAACACCCAAACCGCACTGTCCCCGCCCTGCAAACGTTTGGCCAGCTGTTGGCGGGCAGGTGATTGGAACGTTTTATTTAGGGAAGTTTCTGTAAAGGGGCCTGCCCATAAGGGAGTGATCTTCAGGGTGCTGGCCGGATAGAAAACCGCCAGCCAAGGTTCTGAAGATTCCTTCGGTTTATTTTTATCCCACCATTTCACCCAGCGTGGATCCGGATCATCCTTCAGGTCCACCTCATGAATACGCATGTTGGGAACCGACACATTCTCCAGTTCTATAGGCTTAATTTTTTCCAGTAACTGCTCTTGTTCTTCAGTCAGTGGGCCTTGATGGAAAAGCACCACCTCGTATTCATCGGGCGGCCACAGCTCCAAGGCATAACGGAAAACCGGTACCGAACAGGCCCAGGCAAGGATTGGAGTTCCCAGGATCAGAATCGCAGCCAGCATTGTGCTGAGTGGTTTGTTTGAATAACGATTCACGGATGAATTCTGGGGCAAAGATTGGGCTGTTGCAAGCTACAGGCTTAAAAAGGTTACTCAATTTTCGTGGAAGATTTCTGACGCAAGGCAAACCAGGCACGCATTTGGTAGCTACAATTACACTTTGAGGAGCCATCAGGCGCCAGGACCAAGCCTCCTGCCGGAATAACGTTGATATAACAGCCTGGACGCATACCCCCAAAATTCTCGACGTTTTCTTCACGCGAAAGATCAAGATAACCCAGAGTGCCTGAACGGAATAGCATGACGTTCTTGCCTGAGGAAATTTGCCCGCAGCCGTAAGAGCGATCCAATGTGAAGGGCTTGGTTGAGCCATCGAGTAAATCCCACGCTCCGCCCTGTGCGTAAAGGGTTCGCCCATTAATTACCGGTCGTGATTCGTATTGCGCTTCCTGATCCCAAAGACGCTTCCCAGTACGCGAGTCAAAGGCGGCAAGCCGATCTCCCACTTCACTGGGTAACCGAAAAAACTTGTGACGCATTGCCTGATAGGACATGAGAAGCACGTCTTCCTTTGTGCTGACCGCGAGCTGGGTCCCCCAGATGCGATCAGTCGATTGCCACCGAATTTCACCGTTGTCCGCGTTCAAAGCCACCAATCGACCGGATTGCTGCCCTCCCTCCTTGAGCCGTTCACGGTGTCGCCCATCGCGCCTTGAGTTTGTGATCCGGTCGACCAGAGGAAGTTTCCGGTCAATGAGATACACCGTATTCTTCCCGATAGAAACGGCATTGTGCCGAATTGATTCCTGGGGTTTATAGGTCCACTTGGCTTTTCCGGTTTTCGGATCCAGCGCAAAGAATAGAACCGATTCGTTACGCAGTGGCAGATTTTGATAGCGTGGACTGATGGTGTGTTCGACGTTCGCCACCGAACCAAAAAGGAGACCCTTATGATAAGCCAGGAACCCCCAATTTCGGTGTTTTGAACCGGCTTTAACAGGAGAGTGAAATTCAGTCAGTTTACGCCCCGTAAATAAATCGATACGCAAACATATTTCACCCTGTCGTACGTAAAGTGCGTCCTCCCCAATACACAGTGGACTTCCTGTTTCCCCCACCCCCACATCATGATGAATCCCGTCGTAATCCCTAAGAAATCCCTTCAAATCATATTTCCACAGGGTCCGTCCATTATAGGCATCCAAAGCACACAAGCCATCAACCCCAGCAGTGATCTGCACGCCACGGTGAAACAACGGAGCCGGCCCTTGTCCGTGTCGGTTGGGGATTTCAAAATCCACATCACGAAACCAGTGCACCCCCAAGGAACCCTTAATCAAGGCATCATCTGAGCAGAGCGTATTGGCTGCATTGGCGTTTTGATGTGTCCAACTTCCGGCGCCTTTCAGTGCACCACGTGTCTCCAAATGCAGATCGCCAGCTTTACCCCAACAAGTCTTACCTCCAAAGGGCCTTTGCAGGCGGGTGATTTCCTTTTTTACGTCGGCAGATAACCGGCCCGTCATTGAGGTGGAGGAAACAATCAGGTTGGCAAACTGATCCGGGAAAGGTGACTTGCTTAAGTTTCCCACATGCACCGAAACCCGTACTCCCAAAAGCCCCAGAACCTGCAGGCGCTTGCGAATTGCATCGACACGGTTTGCGTCCTCAACCAAACAGCAAATCTTCAGTTTACTGTTAAGAGCAAGTGCAATGGCCAAATCACCATTGCCTGTGCCGATATCTACACACCAACCTTCGGTAATGGCTGCCCTGGCATTAATATCCTTGGCGACTGATTGGATAACTTCCGGGATGACAGCCTCCTTTGTTGCTGGTTTCTTGCGCGGGGAATTTGTATTGGGCGAATTGGCGAAACAATAGACGTGGCCACGATCGGTGCACACAACGAGTCGGCCATTTGAGGCGGCTAATCCCAGCGCCCGTCCTTCCACCGGATGCGACCACCACGTATTCTGTTGGCGGGTATAATCGATCGCGCTCACGCGACCATCCTCACCACAGTAGGCGTCAATATTGGCAACAATGAAACTCAGTATCTCTCGATCCATATTGATCTGCCGCTTTTGTGCCGGCTTCCGTAGGGTAATCGGTTTACCCTTGCGGTCCACTTTACTGAGATCTTCAAACTGATATTCAATCAGCTGCCGTCCACTGGCACGGATGAATCCTTTAGGCAATGCAACAAGTTGACCACCCCCAATTTCAGATGATAAATCTCCGGCACTAGCATCAAACAGACAACCTGAGTTGCCGATAAATTCATCCACCAATATGGCGGCCGAGCTGCCCCGTTTTTGGTTTTTCTGCAGATGATAATAGTTGAACTTGCCGGTGGACCGCTCAAAAACTGCCGGAACGGCCCGGCCCGTGGGCACGACAATTTGATTTTCATTGGCCAAAAGATATCCTTGGGCCGAAACCCCGCTTCGGGCACGGGCTCCTCCATGAGGTTGATTCATTTCCATGCTGCCTGTTTCATCATTTGACCAGATTGTTTTTCCGGTCTGTGCGTGCAGAGCATGCAAATAGACTCCATCGGTGGGCCAGATTCCGGCTGCAAAATATACAGTATCCTCAAAAACAACCGGGCCCCCTCTGGCTGGCCAACGCGAGATCATTCGCTCATTGCCCAGTATTTTCGTTTCATCAGGTCCACCCCGTTTTTTCCAGAGCACCCGTCCATCGGCTTGGGCCAGCGCATAGAGCCAGCCATCATCGCTACAGACAAAGATTCGGTCTCTCCATGAGGCTGGAGCAAATCGTACGGGACCGCCTGCACAAAATACCCAGCGAACCTGGCCGGTATCTAAATCCAACGCGGTGAGGGTATCTTCAGAGGAACTATTAATGTAAACCGTACCATCAACCACAATCGGTTGACTTGCGAAATCAAACTGAATCCGGGTTGAGGTAGGCCAAGCCGGCGTGGGACCGTGGGCTTGGCGGTGGGCCCATGCCAGTTGTAACCGGTTGGGCAACGGCTCAGTAGTAAACCCGCTCCGGGATGAATCGCCGCGATATTGCGGCCAATCAGCTGCCGAGGCTCCTGCCAAAAACAGGGACAGCGTAGTTGCAAGTGCTACTCTCATTCGAAGTCTCTCAGGCTGTAATTCAATTCCTTAAACTATAAGGATTATTCCCATCATTCTCCCAAGCAAATGACCTCACCTTTTTGGTTGGTGTAATAAACATTTCCCCGGGCAACTGCCAGACTGTCCCAGATCGGCAACGAGGGTAGTTTCATCGTCTTTTTTGTTTCTCCGTCCTTGGCGTTGACCAACAACAGAATAGCCCCTTGTTTACCCTGTAACGCCTGATCCTGTTCAAAGAGAACCTTCTCGATTTCCTTATCGCCTTTGGTTAGGCGCACAAAACTTTCCTCTTCATCAACCAGATCAGGCGGTCCCATAAGCAGGAGGGTATCACCCGCCTTGGCCATGGCCCGAACCAGAACCGGAATGTCTTGAGTCCACTGGTGCTCAATGGAAGGACCTCCACGGCCCGGTGTGGATTTACCGGAAAAATGAACCGCCTTGCCGGTCTTGGCCCGCACGATATTTGCGCTCGTGATTTTACCTCCG
>CAZHJW010000164.1:0-5345 GCA_964533265.1 uncultured Pedosphaera sp. | reverse complement strand
TTGATTCGGGTTCCTCGGTTGATTCGGGTTCCTCGGTTGATTCGGGTTCCTCGGTAATCTCTTCAGTTGTATTTGCTGGGACTGAGGCAGCGGCAATAATGGAGTCAGAATGCTCCTCCAAGCCGGGAATCCCATCCAGATCACCGGGCTCAATTTGTTTGAGGTCTTCGACCGAGTGGAAGCCGCTATTAACAAGCGTCTGAGCCAAGTCCTGATCGATTCCGGGGAGAGCGGCCAACGTGTTGACCGCATCTGCTACCTGATCGTCAAATGTGAGAGTTTCTACTTTTTTCGCATCAATATCAATTTGCCATCCCGTCAAACGGGAAGCTAGGCGGGCATTCTGACCTCGTTTGCCAATCGCGAGTGAGAGTTGATCTTCGTTTACCCAGACCTGTACCCTTTTCTCGGCTTCATGAACCTCGACTTCGCGAAGCTCGGCTGGCTTCAGTGCTTCTGCGATAAATTCCTGCACATCTGGATTCCAGTGGATAATATCCACCTTTTCATTGTTCAGTTCTCGCACGATGTTTTTGACTCGTTGGCCGCGTAACCCTACGCACGCACCTACTGGGTCAACGCGTTCATCCTCTGAATGGACGGCAAGTTTTGTTCGCCAGCCCGGCTCGCGGGCAACAGAAATAATTTGCACTGTGCCATCCGCAATTTCAGAAACCTCCAAGGTAAAAAGCTTAATTACAAATTCAGGAGCTGAACGAGAGAGTACGATCTCAGGGCCACGGCCTGTTTCTTCTACAGCTTTTACATAACACCGGAGTTGTTCGCCCGGTTGGTATTCTTCAATTGGAACTCTCTCGCGGCTCGGCAGGGATGCTTCATAGCGGCCCAAATCGATCACTACGTCACTGCGCTCGAATCGGCGAACGGTGCCACGTACTATATCCCCCACCCGATCCTTGAACTCATCGAAGATCAACGCCTTTTCGGCTCGGCGCAGATGTTGTTTAAGGTTTTGGCTGGCATATTGAGCGGCGATTCGCCCGAAGCCATTGGGAGTCACCTCTTTCTCAATTTCATCTCCGACGGAGGCTTCATCAACAATTTGTAACGCGTCAAAGCGGGAAATCTCATCCTGAGGATTGGTTACCCTGTCCACCACCAGAAGTTTTACATAGGCCTTCAACTGGCCGGACTTTGGGTCGGTCTCCACTCTTAAGTCGCGGCTGGCTCCCACGGCTTTTTTTGCAGCTGCTTCCAGTGCGTCCTTAATCGCTTCATTCAGAGCTTCTCGGCTAATGCCCTTCTCTTTCTCATAATAATCCAAAAGTGCCTGTAATTCTGCACTATTTACTCCGTTTTCCATAAGCCTATAGTTTCCCGGCGACAAGTGGTTTAACCCCATGAGGCGAACAAAAAAGCCGGTTTTTAACCGACTTACACAGCTGGCTACCCAACTGAACCTCTTGTCTGGCACAGATATTATGCAGCTGTCACACCTTCGTCAAGGGGCAAATACTGGATGGCTTGTAGCTTGTAGGGTAGTCACCGAGATCGTATTCTCAAGGCCATGAGTAATCCTGATAACGATGGCACCCCGCCGGTTTTGCCTCCTCAACCACAGACCGAGCAGACTCCGCCGTCTGGTGGAGGGCGGGTCGTGATGCCACTGGTTTTATTGGTGTTTGCAGGCCTATTTATACTTGGGGGATGGCTGATTTCATCATTCAACCAGTTTGCAAGTAGTATGACCAGTCCCGCTCAAATGCAGTTTACTGAGGTTACTCTGCGTGGTGGGGAGACGGATCAACGGATTGCCGTGATCGATTTGACCGGTGTTATCACCAGTTACGGGCCTTCGGATATGGTGGTTAACTTCAAAAAACAACTGAATCTTGCGGGGAAAGATTCCCGGGTAAAGGCGGTGATTATCCGCATCGACTCTCCAGGCGGTGAAGTGATGGCTTCAGATGAAATAGCTCGTGCGATTCGTGAATTCGAGCAGGATGAATCTATAGACAAACCGATCATTGCCTCCATGGGCGGCATGGCTGCTAGTGGAGGTTACTATATTGCGGCTCCGTGTCGTCTCATCTTTGCGAATAAACTGACCATTACTGGGTCCATTGGGGTTATTATGCAGTCGGTTAATTTTCACGGACTAATGGATAAGGTTGGGGTAAAGCCTGTTACATTTAAGAGCGGTAAAAATAAGGACATGTTGTCTATTTTCACTTCGCCCGACTCCGTTACTGAAGAACAAAAGGAAATCCTACAAGGGTTTATCGATGAGACTTATCAAATCTTTGTTGGCGTTGTCAGCGAGGGGCGCGCTAAAGATAAGGCTCGGGCAGCAGAGGAATTGAAAAGTGACATTCGTGAATTGGTGGAGAATTGGAAAGAGTATGCTGATGGACGAATTCTTACCGGTAAGGAAGCTTATGAGTGCGGCATGGTCGATAAGCTCGGGAATTTCGATGATGCGGTGAAGTTTGCCGAACAATACCTCGGTATCAAAGAAGGAAAAGCCCGATTGGTTCGCAACGATCCTCCCTTGAGTTTTGGGAATTTATTCTCATTACTTGGGCAAGCAAAGGAGGCCACTACACCGACCACAATTAAGGTTGATATCGGTCTAGACATGCCGCAGTTACGACCGGGGGTGCCGTATTATCTTTCCTCCCATCTTTACTCGGAATAAACCCAAGGTGGAAAACTGTACCGTTATTGATCACCCGATTGCTCATGCTCGTTTGGCAACTTTGCGTGATGCGGATACACAAACTGAACATTTCAGGCGTGCTCTAGGGCAGCTTGGGTTGATCTTATTGCAGGAAGCTACTGGAGGTATTGGCACAAAAACTCGGCGCGTCCACACTCCCTTGGCACCGGCCAAGGTGAAAGTTCCTTCCAAAGAGATTCTACTGGTACCGATTCTTCGTGCGGGACAGGGTTTGATCAGCTTGGTTGACCAGTTCTTGCCCGAGGCATCTATCGGTTATCTTGGGATGGCGCGGAATGAAGAGAGTTTGCAGCCAGAAACCTATCTCGAAAAATTACCTCACCGACTGGGGCGTTATGAAGTCATCATCTGCGATCCCATGCTGGCCACAGGAGGCAGTGCTATCGCAGCGGGGAAGCGACTCCAAGAGCTCGGCGCTAAAAGAATGCGATTCGTTCATGCTCTCGCTTCGCCTGAAGGCATAAGTGCCTTGCGCAAAGCTTTCCCGAAGGAACCTATTTTTACGGCGTCCGTGGACGATTGCCTCAATGATAAGGGCTATATTATACCCGGGCTTGGGGATGCAGGTGATCGATGTTTCGGATGTTAAAACGTCCGATCACTGGCGTAAATGCTTAAGGTGGTGTAAATTAATATGTCATTACCTGACACATTTCTGTTATGTCTATTTACTTGCTCCCAGAAGGGGATTCTATAGCGTTGCCGAACATGGCTCCCGCCCACAAAAAGGCAAAAAATACTAAAGCGAAAACTACGCGCAAAAAGGCGGCAGAAAAGAAAGCGGTCGCTCGCAAGTCCAAGTCGGCTAAAGAAAGAAAAGCCCCTTCAGTTATTACACGTATTAAGCAACCGGATCATGCAACCGGTTCTTATGGGGCCAATTCATCGATTAATCTCTATCTAAATGAGATTGCTCAATATCCCCTTATCACAGTCGAAAAAGAATGTGAGTTGGCGAAACGTATCAAGGAAGGTGATGAGAGCGCTGAGCAGGAACTCACCAATGCTAATCTCCGTCTGGTGGTAAAGATTGCTCGGGACTACAATGGGTTGGGCTTGCCGTTACTGGATCTGATTGATGAAGGCAATATGGGGCTGATGAAGGCGGTCAAGCGGTTTGATCCGACAAAGGGAGGCAAGCTTTCGACCTACGGTTCCTGGTGGATTAAGCAATCCATCAAGCGAGCGCTGGCGAATCAGTCCAAGGTTATCCGGCTCCCTGTCCATTTGGTAGACAAAATATCACGCATGAGGCGGGTTGCGATGAAGTTACAGGAAAATTTGGGACGGGAACCTACTGATGAGGAGTTGGCAGAAGAACTGCATCTCTCAACGGCAAAAGTATCCCAGTTGCGTACGGCAGCTATTCGCCCTGCCTCGTTGGATGCCCCACTTGGTGATGAGGCCGAGAGCGACACCTTGGGAGATGTGGTGGAGGATAATCACATGCACACGCCTTATGAGGATCTGGAGGACAAAACGGTTACCAAGATGCTCCACACGATGCTCGATCACATCAACGAACGTGAAGCGGCCATCCTGCGGTACCGATTTGGCCTTGATGATGGTGGGGAGGCGCGAACCTTGGAAGAGGTTGGCAAAAAATTTGGTGTTACCCGTGAGCGTGTGCGTCAAATTCAAAACATAGCCCTCGGACGACTAAAACGCATGATTAGTCACGTCGAGGAAATACACGAGCAACACTGATTCATGAGAGAGGTAACCCTCGGCGATCTTGAAGCCGCTATTCGCAACGTTCCTGATTTCCCTCAGCCGGGAATTCAATTTAAGGACATTACTCCGATACTCGGTGAAGCCCGCCTTTTTGCTGGCGCCATTGATCTGCTGGTGGATAAGCATGCGGAGGTTGGTATTGACGCCTGTGTGGGAATCGATGCTCGCGGGTTTATTTTTGCTGCTGCGGCTGCACACAAAATTGGCACCGGCTTCGTGCCTATTCGTAAAAAGGGTAAGCTTCCATGGAAAACTTACGAGGAAAGCTATAGCCTTGAGTATGGTGAGGCGACCGTTGCTATTCATCAGGATGCTCTTGAGCCTGGTGCACGTGTGCTGTTGCTCGATGACCTCCTTGCTACCGGTGGAACGGCCGCTGCTGCTGTCAGTTTACTGGAGAAGATCGGTGCTGAAATTGTGGAAATTGGCTTCCTAATTGAGCTCGGCTTTCTTAATGGCCGTGAAAAAATGGGAGACCACCCAATTAACTCGCTCATTACCTATTAGTTGCATGGGCTCCTCGGCTACGGCCACCTTCGTTGTTTCCGATTATGATCTTGCTGCCACACTCTCCTCTGGACAGGCCTTTCGCTGGCGCGAAGTCGATGGGACTTGGGAGAATGTTTTAGCTGGTCGTTGGGTGCGTTTAACTTCCGATGGCAAGACTATTGCTGCGCGTGTCACTCGGCCCATCAGCAATTGGCAATGGCTGCGCGAATACCTGCAAGTCGATCTGGATTTGCAATCCATCTACGATGGTTTCCCGAGTGATGATCCGCACCTCGCTGCAGCGCGTCGCACCTGCGGTGGCCTGCGCCTGCTCAAGCAGGACCCATGGGAAACCCTTGCCGGCTTCATCTGTTCCAGCAACAAACAGATCGTGCAGATTCAGCAAATCATTGGCGAGGTG
>CAZHJW010000163.1:0-5378 GCA_964533265.1 uncultured Pedosphaera sp. | reverse complement strand
GTGGCGATGATTCGGGTGGCGATGATTCGGGTGGCGATGATTCGGGTGGCGATGAACAGAAAAAGAAAGAGACCTAGCTCCTGTCGGAGTGTGTGATTTAAAGCGGCCTTCGGGCCGTTTTTTTTAATTGCTTTCGCGTTTCTTAAAATACTTTTTAGGTTCGGGTAGATTCATGTCTACCTTTGCGTAGTAGGTGTCGCCACCCCATTTTTCATTTGCAGCCGACTGGAGCTCGCGACCTGGTTTCACATTGAAATGGTCACTAGTTTCAAGAAATACCGCCTGGCCATCAGATTGTCGCAAACAAAGCATAAGAGGAGAGCTTCCTGGATGAGCTTCAGCCAATTTACGTATTTCGTCCATGGCCTCTAGATCGAGAGATTCAGTTTTGAGTCGAAGATGAACTTGTTTTGTATAACGGTCCGGGGCTTCGTCAATCGGGAAAACGTCTTGGGGGAAAATCTTGGGCATATTTTCGGTGTTATTAATCTCCCCAATAAACATCAGTGGTTTATTTAGTTCAATGAGCTGATTAAAGCGATCATAGTTCTCATTTACGCATAATACGCTGAATTCTGTATCCAAATTTTCTACTGTGGCGATACAATAGGGTTTATCGGTTTTCCTGGATATTCCCCGGCGAACATCACTGACTAGGCCGCCTATTCGGGTGATGGTTCTTCTGGGCAATTCATTAAGTTCGCTGACTTTGTGAGTGCAATAGTTCTCAAGCAGGGATAGATAGGGGTCTAATGGGTGTCCGCTCACATAAAATCCTAACAGCTCTTTTTCGTAGCCGAGTTTCTCTGCATCAGGCCATTCGGTCAGATTGCGCAAGCCTACAGGAATCTCGTCTTCTTCAGTTTTATCTGCTTCGAGCATTCCAAAGAGAGTTTCCTGTCCACGTGTCCGGTCAGCAGCAGCACTTGATGCCCTAGTTAAGGAGCGTTCAATTTGTGCGGTTAAGCTGGCCCGGCTTTGGTGAAAAACGTCACAAGCACCTGCTTTTATTAGTGCTTCTAACACCTTGCGATTCACCGAGCGAAGATCCACGCGGTTGCAAAGGTCAGGTAATGAGGAGAATGAGCCGTCGTCATTTCGAGCCTGAAGCATTGCCTCGACTGCAGCTTCGCCCACCCCCTTGATGGCAGCTAGTCCATAACGAATCACAGTGCCATCTTGAGCAGGCGCAAAATCGACTTGGGATTCATTGATGTCCGGAGGTAACACCTTGATCCCCATCGCCTTGGCTTCATTAATCAGTATTGCGAGTTTTCCTGTGTCCCCCATATCGTTTGTGCACATAGAGGATAGAAACTCTACTGGATAGTGGGACTTTAGGTAGGCTGTCTGGTAGGCGACCACTGCGTAGGCTGCAGCGTGAGATTTGTTGAATCCATAGCCGGCGAATTTTTCTAACAAGTCGAATACTTTATTTGCCTGTGATTCGGGGATGTTGTTGGTGTCCTTGCAGCCTTTAACAAACGTTTCTCTTTGCTTGGCCATTTCCTTGACCTTTTTTTTGCCCATTGCTCGGCGTAGCAAATCCGCGCCACCCAGCGTATAGCCAGCGAGCAACTGAGTGGCCTGCATCACCTGCTCCTGATAGATAAGAATGCCGTAGGTTTCTTTTGAGATTTCTTCAAGCAGTGGGTGTTCGTATCTAATCTCTACCTTACCGTGTCGGCGTTTAATAAAGTCAGGGATCAGATCCATTGGGCCTGGGCGATAAAGGGCAACGAGTGCTGTGATATGCTCAATCGAGTTTAATTGGAATTCACGGCATAGATTGCGCATTCCACCCGATTCCAGTTGGAACACACCAACCGTGCGTCCTTCATTGAGCAGGTCATAAGTTTTTTTATCATCGAGGGGTAGGTCATCGACGTTGATCTTGGGTCCCTTAGTGGTTTGGACCATCTCACAGGTGTTGCGGATGACCGTAAGGGTCTTAAGGCCTAGAAAGTCCATTTTCAACAACCCTAAATCTCCCACAGGGTTCATGGGGTACTGGGTGGTAATTGCGCCATCGGCATCGGTCTTGAGCGGGAGAACATTCACCAAAGGTTCGGCTCCGATCACTACTGCGGCTGCGTGAACGGATGAATTGCGCGTTAAATCTTCGAGAATGAAAGCTGTGTCGATTAACTCTCGGGTGATTTCCTCTGTATCGTACGCTTTTTTGAGTTCAGGTGATTGCTTGAGGGCTTTCTCCAGTGTAATCTTTAGCTCATCAGGAATCATCTTCGCCAGACGATCACATTCACCGTAGCTGAGGCTCATCACTCTGCCAACATCGCGAATAACTGATTTGGCACCCATCGTGCCGAAGGTGATGATTTGAGCAACACAGTCTCGCCCATATTTTTCCCGGCAATACTCGATGACATCCTGTCTTTGGTCATCGGCAAAATCGATATCTATATCAGGTGGATTTACCCGTTCGGGGTTCAGAAACCGTTCGAAGAGAAGTCCATAACGCAACGGGTCCACGTTGGAAATCTCAAGTAGATATGTCACCAGTGAACCGGCTGCTGAACCTCGAGCTACGCAGGCAATTCCCTTGGAGCGTCCGTGCTGCACGAAATCACCAACGATAAGGAAATAATCGACGAAACCAGTTTTCTCAATGACGTCCATCTCGACTTCGATTCGGTCAAGGACAACTTTAATAGCTTCAGACACGGCGGGATCTCTGGTATCAGAGAAGTTGGTTTTCTCGGTTGCCTTGAGAGTTGGGAGAGTATTAGCGTTGCTGATGGAGTGAACCTCGTAGACGCCATCATTTATTATTGCTTCGATTCCATATCGCTTATGTAAGCCGTTGCCTAATAGATTTCGTAGGTAGCCTTCCCGGGTTTGGCCTTCAGGCGGGTCAAAAACTGGAAAATGAAGTTTACCAAGCTCAAGCTCAACATTGCATCGTTCTGCCACAGCCATGGTGTTACGTACCGCCTCAGGAGTCCTAATAAACAGTGCGGCCATCTCGTCGGCGCTGCGTAAATAAAATTGTTCCGGCACATAATTCAAACGGTTAGGGTCAGAAAGATGCGTTTGGGTGCCGATACAGATTAGTGCGTCATGTGCATGCGAATGGGTGCGTTCTAGGTAATGGACGTCGTTTGTGGCTATCAGATCCAAATCATACTCCTTTGCCCATGTAATGAGTTGTTCGTTAACCTTAGCTTGTTCATTGATGCCATGGTTTTGTAATTCGAGGAAAAAATGCTCCTTGCCGAAAAGTTGCTTAAACCAATCGAGTGCATCACGCGCCTTAACAGGATCATCACGTATAATAGCCTGTGGGATTTCACTGGCGAGGCAGCCACTGAAAGCGATAATTCCCTCCTTGTGGGCTTCGAGTAGTTCCTTATCTATTCGCGGTTTATAATAAAAACCTTCGAGATGGCCGGCTGTAGTGAGGCGTACAAGGTTTTTGTATCCGATTTCGTTTTCGGCCAGTAACAGCAGGTGGTTGTAACCATCCTTTCCGGTTCTGCTGTTCGCTTTACGATCAAATCGGCTTCCAGGCGCGATGTAGACCTCACATCCTATAATGGGCTTCAGACCCTTGCTCCTAGATTTTTGGTAAAAGTCCACTACGCCATGCATCACACCGTGATCGGTGATGGCTAGGGAAGGGAAGTTCAGTTCTGCCGCACGGTCTACTAGTTTGTCCAACCTGCAAGCTCCATCAAGCATCGAGAATTCGGTGTGAACGTGAAGATGAACAAACTCGTTATTGGGCACACCAATATTTAGCCTTGATAGACACCTTCGCGCAAGGCGATGAAGTTTGTCGGTTGTTAACAGAATTAAAGCAATAAGCAGATGCTTGCATTTAAAGGGAAAACCACTCACATTTCCTCTACCCGACTTGATTGCGTCCGAGTGACGTTTATGAGTGAAGAATCCGAAAACGACTTGTCGCTTGATTTGCAGTTTCTGCCCGAATGGGCACAAGAAGATTCTGGCCAGAACAAGTACGCGGGTCATGCTGGGGATGATCGTAGTAAGAGAGGCGGGCAAAAAAGGCCGCGAAGAGAACGCAATGACCGTAGTCATGATGACGGTAAAAGGCGTGGAGCGGGTTCTACTAAGAGAAAGGGTGAACGTGGTGGTAGTAGGGGCGGTGGAAAGCAAAAATCTGATTCTCAAGAGTTTCGGAGTGGACGCGGAGCACGTGATAGAAAGGGGAATCGATTCCAGAGGCCTCAGGCTCCGCAACTTGGTTTAAAGGTTGATTTTATTCCGAATGAGCAAGGAGTGGAATCCATTGCCAAGGAAATCAAACTTACTGGTAGGGCTTATCCTTTATTTCAAATTGCGCTGTTGATTTTAGATCGACCCAGTCGATACACCGTTAAGTTAAGCTCACAGAAAAAATCCGGAGAAAAGGACGGCCAACGTATTTTTAGATGCAAACTGGATGAAACCGCGTGGCTTACTAAAGAGCAGAGCATTCGTCATGCGCTTTCAAAACACTTTGATAATTTCTATGAGACCAAAAAAACAGAAACGGAAGGGCCCAAAGGAAAATTCACGTTCGTGGCACAATGCGGTATAACTGAAGAATATCTCGGAGCTCCAAATCATCACGATTACCAAAATAAACTCGTCAGTTTTCACGCCGAAAGACTTTCTAGGATGCCATTTGAGAAGTTCAAGTCCCGTATTCGCATTCTTAAAGAAGAGGAGGCTGTAAAGGCCTGGCTCGAAGAGGCTAAATGGAAGACTCAGTTCGTTTCGAAGAAGGCGGAAGCTGAAGCAGTTTTTGAAAACCGAGAGGATGTTGAAACCCATTTTCGAATAAACCACCTCTCCGATGCAGTTGAAGAAGTTGGCCATCTTTCAATTTCTGGAGAGTTAGCCAAGACAATGCGTGATCCGAGGATGTTGGCAGAATTCCTTAAAGATCAGTGGCACAAACAAAAACATTTTCCAATGCAACTCTCTACGCATTTGAGCAAAATGTTCTCCGGTTGGGGTCTTCAGTTTTTCAAGAAGAACAAGAAAGTGACACATGTATCGGTGGCCCGGCCAAATTTTTTAGACTTCGAGTCAGAGCCTGTGAGCGAAGGGGTGAAGAGAATCATACTGTTTATCGATTCAATTTCAAATTGTACGCGGCGGCAAATACTGGAACAACTCGGAGGGATGAAGCCTGTCGAGTTAAAGGAAGAAGCAGAGTCGCCTGTTGCGATCGAGCAAACAGAAGAGCAACTACAGATTATCTCCGATTTGCATTGGCTGATCCATCAGGGGCATGTTTTGGAGTTTTCTAATGGTCTTATTGAGGTCGCCAAGAAGCCTCGAAATCATACTGAAGAGAAGGCTGAAGAGAAGGCTGAAGAGAAGGCTGAAGAGCGCGTGTCCGG
>CAZHJW010000162.1:0-5449 GCA_964533265.1 uncultured Pedosphaera sp. | reverse complement strand
CAAAAAAGGTAATAATTAATCTCTTCATTTCCTTTTGGTTTCCTGTGTTTCAGCATCCACTTTTTCCACCTCCTCATGTGTTATAGCTGGCTGCCCACACCCCACCGCTAATATCAAGAGAATCTGTTTCATGGCATTCAGGCTAACGATTGGCCCATGTCAGGGCAAGGGAAGGGTTGCCGAAACAACCCAAACGATCTCAATCTAATCCCCACACAATTTTTGGGTCACTTTTTAGGTCAGAATCGCACCTTTTTTATCACAAATATATTATATCTGCGGAGTGTCTGTGTGTCAGGAGAAAATTTTAATAAATGATGGAAATTACCGGTTCTGGAGTCCAAAATTCCCTACGTTAATGCGATGAGAGTGATGTCGAAAATATCGGGTTTTCTTTTGCTAGCAGTGGCATTGTCCGCTGCAGAGAAAATTGATATCGAGGCAGGTCGGAAGCACTGGTCGTTTCAGCCGATCAAAAAGCCGGCATTGCCCGTGGTGAAAAACGCCGCGTGGTCGGCCAACCCGATTGACCGCTTCATCCTTGCGCGGTTGGAAAAGGCCGGCCTTGAACCTTCGCCCCCTGCTACTGCGCGTGATTTGCAGCGGCGGCTTTTTTATTCTCTCACGGGTTTGCCCCCCAGCGGCAAGGCTGATGTCGAAAAGCTCATGGCTACACCTCAATACGGTGAACGCTGGGCGCGGCATTGGCTTGATGTTGCCCGCTATGCTGACAGCAACGGTCTGGATGAAAATGCTGCGCACGCCAATGCGTGGCGTTACCGTGATTATGTGGTGAATTCCTTCAACACCGATAAACCTTTCGACCGGTTTCTCATCGAACAGGTGGCTGGCGATCTGCTCAAGGCCAAGGATGCAACTCATCAGCGTGAACTGGTAACGGCCACCGGTTTCCTGTCGCTGGGACCCAAGGTGCTCGCTGAGCCGGACAAGGTGAAAATGGAGATGGATATCATCGATGAACAGATTGATACCCTTGGCAAATCATTCCTTGGCCTCACCCTTGGTTGCGCGCGTTGCCACGATCATAAGTTTGACCCCATCCCCACGGCAGATTATTACGCGCTCGCCGGCATTTTCAAGAGCACCAAGACGATGAACTCGCTCAAGACCATCGCAAAGTGGCACGAGAATCCGATTTACACGCCGGAGGAAAAGAAGTTGAAGGAAAAGAGTGACGGCTTAATCGCCGCACAGAAAAAGGTGATCGATGCGTTCACAGAAAAGGCGAACCAACAATTGATTGTGGAGCAAAAACTTAAAAAGCTTCCTCCAAAGCCGGAGGAAAAATACTTGGTCTCCGACAAGAATGAACTGGAAAAGCTTCGTGAAACCCTAAAACGATTAGAGGCCGATGCGTTTATTCTTCCGAGTGCCATGGGTGTGACTGATGGAAATGCGACAAACCTGCCAATCTTTATAAGAGGCGACCATGATAGGCCTGGCAAGATTGAGCCAAGGCACTTTCTCACGGTTATAACCGATGCACGTTCGCTCGGAGAGAAATCCAGCGGCCGATTGGAATTGGCTCACTGGATTGCCAGTAAGGAAAACCCGCTTACCGCGCGTGTTATTGTGAACCGCGTGTGGCGCTGGCATTTTGGTCGCGGTCTTGTGGCTACCACGGACAACTTTGGAAAGCTTGGTGAAAAGCCATCACACCCCGGATTGCTGGACTGGTTAGCCTCTTGGTTCATGGAAAATGGGTGGTCGATAAAGAAACTCAATTCACTCATACTCAATACGGCCACTTATCAGATGAGTAGCACCGCTTCAGCCTCGGTGTTGAAGACTGATCCAGCCAATAAGCTCTACTCTCGTGCGCCCTTACGCCGCATGGAAGCGGAGTCTTTGCGTGATTCGTTGCTTGAACTGGCTGGTCTACTCGATAAACGGGTGGGCGGCAATATCTGGACGTTCGAAAACTACAAACTTGTCTTCAACCATACTTCCGAGGATGCCACTACCTACGAGAGTAATCGCCGTGCGCTGTATCTGCCGATCATCCGCAATCATGTATATGATCTCTTTGAGCTTTTTGATTTTCCTGATCCGGGTTCTGTTAATGGAAATCGATCAGACACTACTATTGCTCCACAGGCGCTATATTTAATGAACAGCCCGCTCGTCCTGCGCACCACTGCGACAGTCGCAAAACAATTGTTGGCCGAGAAAAAACTCAACAACACCCAACGCGTCGAAAGACTTTACGCGAAAGTTTACAACCGCAAACCAACCGCCAGGGAAAGCAAGCGCACAGTGGCATTTGTAAATGAGTTTTGCGAAGAACAGCAGGCGAGTTGGCAGGCGCTTTATCAGGCGCTGATTTCTTCAAATGAATTTTTATATCTGAAATGATGACACGCCGCGACATGTTGCAAAAAACGGCATTGGGGTTCGGCTCCGTTGCGCTGACATCCATGTTGCAGGCGGGAAACCCCCTTTCGGCAAAGCATCCGCATTTTCGTCCTCGCGCGCGCCGCGTGATTTTCCTGTTCATGAAGGGTGGTCCGGCGCACATGGATACCTTCGAGTACAAGCCCTTGCTCCAGCGTGATCACGGTAAGCCGCTACCTTATGCCAAGCCGAAGGTAACTTTTGCCCAGACCGGAAATTTGTTGGCTTCGCCTTGGAAATTTAAAGCGTATGGTCAATGCGGTCACCAGGTGAGTGAACTGTTTCCGAACGTTGCTAAACACGTGGATGATATCTGCTTCCTGCATGGAGCTCATGGCACCAACCCAGCGCATGGCGGTGCACTATTGAAACTGCATACGGGTGCGGATAATTTTGTTCGCCCGAGTATGGGTGCATGGGTAAGCTACGGGCTTGGTACAGAGAATACCGATCTTCCGTCCTTTGTAACAATCTGCCCTACGTTGGCACACGGCGGACTGAATAACTGGGGAAGTGCTTTCCTTCCAGCGCATTATGCGGGTACTCCAATCGGCAACGCTAGCATTAAGGCTAAGGATGCCAAAGTGCATCATATAAAGAATCCCAAGTGGACCGCCGGTCAACAGCGCGCGCAGTTGGATTTTCTCAAGCGTCTTAACCAGGATCATTTAGAAACAACACCGAATCCGGTGCTTGAAAGCCGAATCAATTCTTTTGAATTGGCGTTTCGGATGCAGACTTCCATGCCTGAAATTCAAGACATCAGCAGCGAAAGCACGGCGACACGGAAATTGTACGGACTGGACAATGAGGTTACTGAGGATTTCGGTCTACAATGTTTGATGGCGAGGCGGTTTGCAGAGCGCGGCGTGCGCTTCGTGCAGGTGAGCCACAGCGACAGTAAAGTGCAATGGGACCAACATGGTAACCTAAAAAAAGGCCACACCGAAAAGGCTTCCGAAGTCGACAAGCCTATTGCCGGTTTACTACATGACTTGAAGTCGCGCGGATTGCTTGATGACACGTTGGTTATCTGGAGTGGTGAATTTGGTCGCACACCCACCGTCCAAGGCGCCGGGATGGACGGGCGCGATCACAATCCGTGGGGCTTCACCATGTGGATGGCTGGCGGAGGGGTGAAGGGTGGTGTTAGTTTTGGCGCCACAGATGATTACGGCTTTTACGCTGAGCGCGACAAGATGCACATCCACGATGTGCATGCGACAATCCTGCACTTGCTGGGGATCGACCACGAACAACTCACCTACCGCTACTCAGGCCGTGACTTCAGGTTGACTGATGTCTTCGGCAATGTAGCAAATGAAATTCTGACTTAATTCATGAAAAAAATTCTCTTTCTTTTTATAAGCCCGGCTTTATTTGCTGCAACGCCACAGTATCAATCACCGGACATCACCGTGCCCGCGGCCTCGGCAGATGAGGCCGTGTTAAAACAATTTTCGCTGGCGAAGGCAGATGACTATCTTGAGAAAGGCGCACTGGCGTGGACGCGCAAGCGCGGCTGTGTGACGTGCCATACAACGGGTACGTATATGCAAATCCGGCCGGAATTGACTTCTGTATTGGGTAAGCCCACCGAGGAAGTTCGTGAATTACTCACCGATGAATTGGTAGAATTACAAAAAATGAAACCTGGCGATCTGTTGAAAAATACAAAGCCCGCAGAGATAATTTACACCGCGGTGGGATTGGCGCAGTGGGACAGACACGTGACCGGCGAACTGTCTAGGGAAACTGAAGAGGCACTGGAATTGATGTTTCGCACCCAAGAAAAATCCGGCACATGGCATTCGGTGGTTTTATGGCCGCCGCTGGAATCGAGCGCATTCCAGGAAGCTACTGTGGCGGCCATGGCGGTTGCCTCCGCACCGGAATGGCGGGGGAATCTAAAGGACGAAAAATTGATAGCGGGTATTGGATTGTTGCAAAAGTACCTGCGAGAAACAAAGCCTCCTCACGATTATGGTTCGGTACTCCTGCTCTGGACTGCGGCACGGATGCCGGACCTGTTACAGAAAGATCGTCGGCAAAAGTTGATCGATACACTTTGGACCCATCAACGCAAAGATGGCGGTTGGTCTATACGGACATTTTCCACACCGGAAAAGTGGGGCGCGGGGAATCGCGCTGAGAAATTGCGAGCGGAACCTGAATTCAAGAACCCTCCTAGTGATGGGCACATGACCGGTTTGGCAGTGCTGGTGTTGCGTGAGGCGGGCGTGCCTGCAAAGGATGCTCGCTTACAGAAGGGAGTAAAATGGCTACTGGCTAACCAACGCGAGAGTGGTCGTTGGTGGACGCGTTCACTCAATACTGATAAATATCATTATATCACCTATAGCGGTACCGCCTATCCGTTACTGGCTTTGATGAAATGTGGTGTGCTTGCCCGCACCAATTCTCCTTAAGTTGCTTGCACACCGAATCTGGCTGCGGTTTGATCGGGATATGCCGATGAGATATTTGATTCAGTTATCATTATGCGCAATCATTCTCTGCGCATTTTCTTCCGTAGCAGCTAAAGCTCCAAGACCAAATATTATCCTCATTATGTGCGATGACATGGGCTGGAGTGATATTGGCTGTTACGGTGGCGAGGTACAGACGCCTTCGCTTGATCGCTTGGCAAATGAAGGCATGCGTTTCACACAATTCTACAACAATGCCAAATGTACGACCACGAGAGCCTCCATCCTCACCGGTTTGTACCCTCGCCGGGGTAAAGGCGGGCTATTGCGTGCTAACATGGTGACATTGGGTGAAGCTATGAAACTTGCCGGGTACCAAACATCACTTTCGGGAAAGTGGCACTTGGGCTCAGGAGAAACAACCCATCCGTTCAAGCGTGGTTTTGATGAATATTACGGCTTGCTTGATGGTTGTTGCAATTTTTTCAACCCCAAACAACGTGATCCCAAATATAAAGGCGCGCGTATTCGTAAATTTGGCGAAAACGATCGGGAACTCTTCGAGTTTCCCAAAGATTACTACACGACCGACGCCTTCACTGATC
>CAZHJW010000161.1:0-5504 GCA_964533265.1 uncultured Pedosphaera sp. | reverse complement strand
TCAAGCTGCTCATCCACAGTATCCATGATAAACTCAGCCTTGTTACGGTTGTTTAGGGACTTGGGACCCATAGCGAGAAAGCCAGTAGCAATGTGTCGCTCATCAGTGGTCTTTCCGGGCAGCAGGTCGCCAGCCACCTGTTCAGTGATAAACTGGTTAAAGGGTTTATCATTGTTAAAGGCATCAATCACATAATCGCGATAACGCCATGCGTGTGGGAAGGCGGCATTGCGTTCCATTCCATTACTCTCAGCATAGCGGACAACGTCGAGCCAATGACGCCCCCAACGTTCACCAAAATGTGAACTGGCCAACAGTCGATCAACCACCTTCTCCAATGCCTTGGTGGAATTGTCAGAAAGAAACTCCGACACGTTGTCTGGCGAAGGCGGCAAGCCTGTTAAATCATAATAAACGCGTCGGATAAGCGTGCGCTTGTCCGCATCGGCAACAGGCCGAAGCCCCTTAGCCTCAAGCACGGCGAGCACATGGCGATCAATTGCGGACTTGGACCAGGATGTGTTTTTAGTTTTTGGCTGGGATTGAATAAGCGGCTGAAAAGCCCAGAACTTTTTACCGGCCTCCAAATCAATCTCACGGCGAATGGCGGTTCCTCCTGTGCGGGGATCAGGCGCCCCCATTTGGACCCATTGTTCCAGATCGCGAATAGCCGCCTCAGACAATTTTTTCTTGGGCGGCATCTGGAGATCTTCATCAGTCCAGTGAATTGCCTCGATCAGCAGGCTGTCTTTAAGGTCTCTGGGAACTATCGCAGGGCCCGTGTCACCCCCGGTGCGAATGGCGTCCCTAGTATCCAATCGCAATCCTCCCTTTATCTTTTTGCCGTGAGAGTGGCACTGATAACAATTATTGACCAACACCGGCCGAATTTTCTTTTCAAAGAAATCAACCTGCGCGCGCGTCGGAGCTTCCTCAGCAATGAGGGGAAATGCTAAAAGTGCATTTAACCACGGCGTGAAATTCATCAGCAAAATTGAACGCAAAAAACCGCAAAAAACCGCAAAAGATCAATTAGATTAATCTGTTTTACGTTCGTTACAAAAAAAGCGGGCTGTAAGCCCGCTTCTCATAAATATAAACTAAGTTTTAGTTTGCGGTAGCTTTGTATCTACCCCCGGGAATATCCGTCACAGCCTTGATTAACTGTTCAATATTAACTTTCCCCTTCTTGGCAACAATGGATGCTTTGCCATCTTTAAGCTCAACATTCACATCCTGCACCCCTTCAACTTTTGCCAGTGCAGACTGCACTGCCGGAACGCAGTTAAACGTTCATGTCATTCCCTCAACTTTAAGGGATACCATTTCAGCATCGGCTGGAATGCTCTCCTCAGTGGGTGCAGAGCCTTGATCTGATCCAGTATCACCCGCCTGACCGCAACCAGCAGCAAAAAACCCAACGGGAATTCCAAGGGCAAAAAATCTCAATAACATCCTCATATGCCTCCATTGAAGCACCTATCATCCAAGAATACAATAATTTCAGCCTTAAAATAACTTTTTTGGCGCTCCATTATTATCCTAGCAGATCAGCAAATTGATGTGCATCATCGGGTCATGAAACTGAATCTCGTTACAAAACTTATTCCAGCCCTATTCATTGCTGCCGGCCTCTGTGTCGGATGCGCTGGGGATCATAACCATGATCATGATCATGATCACGACCATGATCACGATCACAACCATGAACCAGGGCATGAACACGGTAAACCGGAGAAAACCTCATCTGCCAATGACGGTTATCCTCTGAAAATATGCCTTGTGAGTGACGAAGGATTAACCAGCATGGGCGAACCCTTTGTACATGTATGGAACGGCACCACTATCAAACTCTGCTGTAAAGGGTGTTTGGAAGATTTTGAGAAGGAACCAAAAAAATTCCTCGCCAAACTTGACGCAGCAAAAAAAGAGGGCAGTCCCAAGTCGGAGAAGGAAACTGAAAAACCTGTTGAGCCTGCTCAAAAAGAATAATCCTGCACGATCCCTTGTTGAAGGTTGACCGATGCCTCAACGTCTAAATAACGGTTGATGCGTCCATTCCTTATCATCTGTCTCTTGCTGCCCGTTCTCTCAGGGCGGGCTGCAGAGCATTTACACCTATCGATTGACCGACTGATAAAGGAAAGAGCAGGAGGAACGGTGGCTGGTCGTTGTGATGATGCAGAGTTCTTTCGGCGCGTGCAGTTGGATTTGGCAGGTCGAATTCCTTCCTCAACTGAAGCCCGCGACTTCATTAAAAATAAGAGCCCACAAAAACGCACCAAACTGATCGATCAACTCCTTGCCCGCGACACCTTTGCCTCACACTGGGCCGACAGGTTATCGGTAATGCTTCTGGAACGGCAAAAACTGGGTAAGATTACCGATGAGGACTGGCGATCTTTTCTGATCAAAACCCTGAAGGGCAAGCCTCGCTGGGACGTGATGGCCAAAGAGATGATCATAGCCACCGGCAAGGGCGACGCGCGGCCCGCCATGCGATTCTTGGGAAATGCCAATCATGAACGCATGACCAAGGATATCGCCCGTTTGTTTCTCGGCATGGATTTACAATGCGCGAAGTGTCATGACCACCCATCTGTTGACGAATGGAAACAGGCTCATTTTTGGGGACTCTTTGCTTACCTCAACCAAACGAAGCTGGCGACACACTCCAAAGATAAACTGCCCTACTTGGTGGAAAATCTCGCCACCAAAAAAATCGAATTCCAATCCGTATTTGAAGCAGAAAAGAAGAGTACGGGACCTTATTTGCCGGGAGGAAAGGAGATTAATATCCCAACTTTTGAGAAAAGTCAGGAGTATGAAAAGCCAGCCGCTGACGGACTACCCGCAGTACCAAAATTCCGGCCAAGGGAATTAATGGCGCGAGAATTGACGTCCAACAACAATCGGCACTTTATTCGCAATGCTGTCAATCGGCTATGGCACCTCATGATGGGTCGTGGACTCTCTCATCCCTTAGATGAAGTCCATGCACAAAACCCACCCTCGCATCCTGAATTAATGAAAATACTTATGAAGGAATTTGCTGCGCATAAGTTTGATGTGAAATGGTTCGTTCGTGAAATCGCTTTAAGTGAAAGCTATCAACGCAGCAGTCGACTCCCTCAAGGCATGAAGCAACCTAATCCAGCGCTTTATATCACTGCTCACCCCAAGGCCTTGACTCCCGAACAGTTGCTGCGTGCTATTCTTAAAGCTACGGGAAACACAAAACGCATTCATGCCCTAAGGGCAGATCCCGATGCAGAAAAGTTTGATCGACGGGGGTACTTCACTGGCTCTCATCAGGAACTCCCTCCCTCCTATGAGGAAGTAAAAGCCGTATTCATGGAGACTTTTGCTCAACCTGCTGGCCAAGAGGAGGTGGAATTTCTCCCGGGGCTTAACAAAGCCTTGTTTCTCATGAATGACCGACTCCTTCTAAGTTGGCTGCAGCCTACTGGAGAAAACCTGGTAGCACGATTGAACAAATTAAAAGACCACAAATCAATTTCAGAAGAATTATACCTTAATGTGCTTGCCAGACCGCCTGTAGAAGAGGAAATCCAGCTTGTTTCAAAGTATCTCGAAAAACAAAACAACCGAAGAACTGAGGCGTTAGGCGAACTCGTTTGGTCACTTCTGACTTCAATTGAATTTCGTATAAACCACTAATGGAAAAACTTCCTCCATACGCCTGTGGCAGCTCAGAACACGGAATGTCACGGCGAAGAATGCTGGGCACCTTGGGTGGATCAATCGGATTTGGCAGCCTGCTGCAGCCAGCCATCGCCAAACAAATAAAACAGCAAGGGAAAAGAGTGTGCCTCATCTGGCTTGATGGCGGTATTAGCCAATATGAAAGCTGGCATCCATTACCCGAAAGTAAGTTTGCCGGACCATTTCGTAGCATTAAAACGACTATTCCCGGTATTCACTTCAGTGAGCTGATGCCGCACACTGCAAAAATTGCTCACAAGATTTCTGTGATTCGTTCAATGGAAACGAAAGATCCCAACCATTCAACCGGTGTCCCCCGAGTCCAACGCGGGGATCCTCTGGATCGTGGAGTTGATTATCCTTATATCGGTTCAGCCATTGCCAAACTGATTGGACCGGCCAATCCGGATCTGCCGCCTTACATATGGATCAAGCCCGGTAATGGTGGATTTATCCACCGGGAAGCAGGTTTCCTTGGCTCAAAATATGGGGCGCTCGCCTTGGGTGATGGAAAGCCTCCAGTGCATATACACCGCCCAGACTCTATATCCGCTGAAATTGATGACGCCCGAAACGCCCTGCGCCAAAAGGCCAACGAACGCTTCAAGGCATATCGTCATGCTGCAGAAATTGATGCCTATGATACAAGTTATGACCTAGCTCGTCAGCTGATGGCTCGTAAAGATATTTTTGATGACTCCAAGCTGAGCGTTAAGGATCAAGATCGTTACGGGTCACATCCGTTGGGTCGACACATATTACGTGCACGTCAATTGCTTGAGGCGGGCGTACGCTTTGTGAAGGTCAATAGCTATCATTGGGACACGCACGGAGATAATTTCAACATGTCCCAGCGACTTGTGCCACAGGTTGATCAACCCTTCGCCGCACTCATCAATGACCTCGAAGATCGTGGCATGCTGGATCACACACTAGTCATCGTGATGAGTGAATTCGGCCGAACACCGATCATCAACTCCCGCCTCGGACGTGACCACTGGCCCGATTGTTGGAGTGTTGGATTGGCTGGCTGCGGCATCAAACGCGGTGCTGTTATAGGAAAAACAACGCAGGATGGCGCATTTGTTGACGGTGAAGGTTACGACATAGGCCATCTGTTCCACACTATCTTTACGCTGCTTGACATCAATCCACATAAAACTCACTACCGTCACAAGGGGCAGAAGCTCGCCATCGCAAATGACGAATGTGAGCCTATCAAGGAGGTGATGATGTGAACACTCCTGCACTCGATGTCAAAAAAGCGTGGATTACACGTGAATTGAAGCACGATCGCCAACTGTTTCGTGCTCAGTTCAGCCCCGATGGCAAATTCATCGCCGCTGGCGGACAGGACAAACTTGTGTATGTTTGGGAGTTGGAAGGCGAAAAGAAAAAAGCATTTAACACCCACAAGACTTGGGTATCTTCACTTACCTTTCACCCTATGAAAAAGCAGTTATTTACTGCCGATTACCTTGGAGTTATCCACTGCTGGAATTATCAGACTGATAACAAACCCCAATGGGCCATCTCCAATGCCGACCAAGACAATGTTCGCGCACTTGTTGTTACCCCAGATGGTAAATATTTAATCAGTGCAGGTGATGATGCCATCATCAAGGTGTGGAATCCTGTTAATGGAGAACCCGTCGCCCAGCTCAAAGGACATAAGGAATGCATCTTCAGCCTTGCCGTATCTCCTGATGGAAAACGCCTAGTTAGTGGCGACCTCTTAGGAGTCGTTCTTCAATGGAAGATCGGAGACTGGAAATCAG
>CAZHJW010000160.1:0-5514 GCA_964533265.1 uncultured Pedosphaera sp. | reverse complement strand
TGCGGTCTAGGCAGAATTCCCTGTTTTACACCAGGCCTTATCCCTTGTTGCGGTCCAGGCCGAATCCCCTGCTGACCACCGGGTCCAATTCCTTGTTGCCCGCCGGGTCGCCCTCCCTGCTGCATGCCGGGTCTTCCACCTTGTTGAGGGCCGGGTCGCCCTCCCTGTTGCATACCGGGCCTACCTCCTTGTTGCCCACCGGGCCTAATTCCTTGTTGCGGTCCAGGCTGAACTCCTTGCTGGCCGCCAGGCCGGATTCCCTGTTGCCCACCAGGCCTACCCCCTTGTTGCGGTCCAGGCCGAATTCCTTGTTGCCCACCGGGCCGAACCCCTTGTTGCGGGCCGGGTCGCCCTCCCTGCTGCATGCCGGGTCTTCCACCTTGCCCGCCACCGGGTCGTGGGTTTTGCAGGGCTTTTTGTGTGGGGCCGAGTAGGATCTGGGCACATTGTGGACGAGCCATTTGAAGTCTTTCTACTTCCGCCGCGTCCAGCGGTAATTGCAGCAGCCCATAAATAAGCTTATATACTCCTCCAACTTGCTCCAAAGGTTGAGCAACAGCGTGGTAAGCGAGTTGGCCATTTTTTGCTTTAACCCCTGGATTGGCCTTGTTGTCCAATAGCAGCTTAACGATTTGGGGTCGCGCGAAGAATGCTGCTACGTGCAAAGGCGTGTTGCCGTCTTTATTTTTGGCACCGACCTTTGCTTTTCCCTTAATCAATAGTTTCGCCGCTTCAATATTACCATATACACAAGCCAAGTGTAGGGGTGTATTCTGATTGGTTGATTCTTTTTGGTTCAAATTCGTCCCCGCGGCGATGTGCTGCTTGAGGGTCTCAACATTCTCTGGCTTTAATGCCGTCCAGATATCCATTTCCGGCGGAGCAACAGGAGGCTTAACCTCTCCAGTCCCATTGGTATCGATCTCACTAACGACACCTATGATAGAACCACCGGCCATGACCACCGCGGTCACCGCCGCACCCACCGGTAGAACGGCGACGCAAATGAGCCCGATCTTCATGTTCTTGGCAACCGGAGCTGTATGCTCAGCAGTAATTGCTCCGGCATTCTTCAGGTAAAACGAAGCCCAGGCGGCCATTCCAATGGGAGCGGTAAATAATACTCCAATACCAAATGCAAGCTGCCCGATACCAGAGACGATGCTGACAACGATTAAAAAGAATACGGTTTTGAACCATTGCCCCTTCATTAACCGTGCTGAGGCGAGAATCGCATCGATTGCCTTCATCTGGCGGTCAATCACCAGCGGCATGGAAAAGACGGTGAAAGACAGGGCAATAAGCGGCAGTAACATCATCAAGATCATCCCAACCAAAAGCCCCACCCCCGCAGCCTTGAAGGATGTCACTATCCCTTCCCCAACCGCTTCCCAATCGTCAATTTTTCCAGCCATTGCGTCTTGAATGGTGCCCGTTAAATCCGCGATAAAGGCCGCCCCGGAAAAAATCATAACCGAAACTCCAGGCAGGTTTGCTATCATCCAAATCACCCCTATTAATAAGCAGACCAATAACAGCTGGCCATACCCTCGCTTAAATCCGGCAAACAAATCCCCGATAACTGCAGATTCACCTCGGGCAAGCTTAATGAAATAGTACATGTAACCCGCCAAAACCGGCACCAGAACAAACGGGTTCACCAGAGGAATGATTGCGGTGATAAAAAGGACTATCGAGGCAACAAAGTAAAATAGGATTGCCCCGCCCAAGTTACCCTTAAAAGTTTGCCAACCTTCACTGAAACAACCACCGATCGTCCACGGACCGCCAGCGATCGTCCCACCACCAACCCCCGCAGGTAATGGTAACTCCAAAACTTCATTCAAGGGTTTCCAGTCCTCCCCCATCCCATCATGCCAACCCCAGTCTGTGGGAAGGAGAGTGCCGGCAATAAAATATCCCTTGGCCTTGTCTCGCGGATAAGGGCCGATCGCATCACCCTTGCGGGTTACATAGATTTTATCCGGATCATCCTCCTCTTCGCCTTCTTTCTTCTTTTCCTCCTTCTTCTCCCCTTCTTTCGGCTTGGATCCAGCCACCTGACGCTTGGGCGCCCCACCTCCTGAAGCCTCAGTAGGTGCCGGTGGGGGAGGGGCTGCCGGGGCAGTCCCTAAAACTTCCCCCAGAGGTTTCCATTCAGCAGCTCCATCATACCAAGCCAAATCTGTGGCCAAGAGCTGGCCTGAGGTCAGCATTTCACGAGCCGATGCCTCGGGATAAGGCCCAAAAGCTTGCCCGGCGCGGTTGATATGAATTTGACGGTCACTCACTGCTGTGCAGACGTTCGCATGTCGTAATCGGCTACGATTATAATAATTTTTTGAGGACTTTAGCGATCCAGAAATAAGTCCCGGCCGGCTACCAATGCATCCATCTTTGCATCTGCCACGGTGCGGGGCAGCATCCAGAAACCACAGTCTGGATGGATCCACTTGATACGCTCAACACCCAGAATCTTCACCGCATGTTCAATGCGTCCGGCAACGGTTTCAGGAGTTTCCACCACGTTATCCTTGATATCGATCACACCCAGCCCCAGAACGATGTCTTCCCGTAATTCCTTGAACGCATCGAGTTCATCATAACCGCGCCGCGCAAATTCCAGCACGAGATGATCCACATTCAGGGCATTAAGAAAGTTCATAATATTTTTCCAGAACCCCTGCTGGATGGATTGCCCCCCATAGTTTCCAAAGCAAAGATGCAGACCTTTCTCTCCAGATACTCCCTTAAAGACTTCATTGATCGGCTCATGCGCCCAGGCTTCATCTTCCGGATGACCGGTAAGGTGCGCCTCATCAACTTGTACAATCGGCGCGTCGATAGCCTCAACCTGCTTTCGCAGCACCTTGGCGATGTCCATGGTGAGTGCGGGTAGGTCCCCGTATTTCTTATCCAGCAATGTCTTGGCCAGCATGTAGGGTGAGGTCACCGTAAACTTCATGGGTTGAGCCCCAAGATTCTTCACACTCTCCCAATCGGCCGGGAGATTCAGTAATCCCTCACCGAGGGTGTCGCGTACCACGCCGGCGGGTTGAGCACGAAAGGTCGTGCGTTCCTGCGCACGGAAAGCAACCAGTTCCTCACGACTGAGCGTGGTGTCGATTCCGCTCATGGGCGCGATAAAATAATCAATCATCCCGTTGGTTTCCGGATGACTGATATTAAACCGGCTGAGTTCCCCATCAGCCACCACGTCAATCCCACAGAGCTCCTGTGTCTTGAGCACCGTGAGAATGGCATCACGCAGGTTCGGCCCCGAAGGCTGAGTAGCCAGCCAAGTGGGAACCGGGTAACTACCGACAACAGTGGTGCGAATGGCAGGATCGGACATGGCCAGCGACTCTACTGACCGATACGGGGATTGTCGATATCGCCGCGTGTCAGGTCCAAATCTTGATTGAAAACGCGCAAATTGAAGTGGACGAAATAGCCCCAATAAACTAATAGAAAGAACGTTAACCCCGTTAAATCATGCCTGACTTGCGCGTAAAAATCATGGTGTACCAGCAGGATGGTACGATTGTCTCCCAGTACCTTTTGGGCGAAGGCCAACACGCCATTGGCCGTGACCCCAATAGCGCCATCTATTGTGAAAGCCCTCATGTTTCCAATGACCACGCCAAGCTTCATTTATCAGATGAAGGCATCTTTATTGAGGATTTAAACAGCACCTCCGGAACCTTTTTGGACCAGATCAATGTACGCGGGAAAGTACGCCTGACGCCGGGCCAACGCCTGCAGGTGGGCGACCTGCATATCGACCTGCAATTGGAGGGCGTGGGCGACCTGTCGCCGGGCGTCAAGATTGGTGCGGGGCGCTATCAACTGAACAAGGAACTGGGCCGGGGAGCCATGGGCCAGGTCTGGTTGGCACAAGATACCCAGCTCGATGAGCTCGTTGCCATTAAGGTGTTGCCCAGTGACGTGGCCAATGACGCGGTCTGCCTGCTGGACCTCAAGCGTGAAGTCCAGAAGAGCCGCAAGCTCAGTCATGACAACATTATCCGTATTCACGACCTGATCCAGTTACCGGGCGAAAACCCCTTTGTCAGCCTGGAATATGTGGAAGGCACCGACCTGCATGCCATTCAGATAAACCAACCTGACCGCATCTTCAGTTGGCAAGAGGTCAAGCCCTACGTCATGCAACTTTGTGACGCGCTGGATTACGCGCACGAACGCAAGATCGTGCATCGCGATCTCAAGCCCGCCAACATCATGATTACCCATGATGGAGTACTCAAGCTGGCGGACTTCGGCATTGCCGCCTCCATTGCCGATGCCACCGGGCGCTCCTCGATGGCCGATATCATCAGTGGCACCCCGCAGTTCATGAGCCCCCAGCAAATGCTGGGCGAACCGCCCAGGGCCAGTGACGACATCTATGCCCTGGGCGCCACCATGTACTGTCTATTGACTGGGCGCCCTCCCTTCCACACCGGCGACATTGCCCAGCAGGCCCAACACGTTACCCCAGCACCCCTTGAACAGCGGCTAAGGGAGTTTGGCCTGGAAAATGAAGTACCTGATTACGTGAATGACGTGGTGATGAGCTGCCTGGCCAAGGATGCAACCGTGCGCCCTGCCAGTGCGGGCGCCATTGGCGAGTGGCTTCGTACTGGAGGTAAATCTGAAAGACCGGCGGAAAGAAAGGCGACCGAGACGGGCGTAGAAAGAATGGTCACTGATAAACCCGTTGCGACAACCGCAGAACCGGAGGCTCAAGCTCAACCAACGCAGGCGCAGCCAACACAAGCTCAACCAACTCAAGAACAGCCAACGGTGGTGCAGACTCAGAATGCTGAAGAAAAAAAGAACCCCATGCTGGCGATTGCAGCGTCCATCATTGTGGTTGCGGGCCTGAGCTGGTTCTTCATGGGTGGGTCGGACAAAGACAATCAAAATCAAGCCGGAGGCACTCAGGCCAGCGGCAAGGGCGTAGGGATAGGCCAACCTGTAAACGCCGAAAAACCCGGCACGCTCCTTTGGGAATTTAAAACGGGAAATAACGTTTCCCCTCACCCTGCTATCGGTCCCGATGGCACCGTTTATGTTGGGTCAGTTGATAAAAAGCTCTATGCTCTTGATCCCCCGACAGGGGCCAAGAAATGGGAATTTGACGTAGGGAAAAACAGGCTAAACTCCCCCCTCTCTATCGCGGCTGATGGCACCGTTTATGTTGGGTCAATGGAAAGGAAAGTCTTTGCACTGAATGGCAAGAACGGAGCCAAGATATGGGAATTTGAAACGGGAGAGGGAGTTAACAATGTGTTCTCCTCCGCCATTGGATTTGATGGCACCCTTTACGTTGGGTCACTTGACAAAAAATTACACGCACTGGATGGAAAAACCGGGGCCAAGAAATGGGAATTTGAAACGGGAGATGCGGTGTACTCCTCCCCCGCCATTGGGCCTGATGGCACCGTGTACGTTGGTTCCACTGACAAAAAGGTCTACGCAGTGGATGGAAAAATGGGACCCAAGCTATGG
>CAZHJW010000159.1:0-5595 GCA_964533265.1 uncultured Pedosphaera sp. | reverse complement strand
AAAAGGAGGATTGTTGTTCCAGATATACGTTTACTCCGTTGAAGAAAATAGGCGTGTCTCCAGACTGGTCCTCTTCATCGAGTGTTAAGGGGAGATACAGAGGAATCATTGTGACCTTATGTCCCTCCTTGCGCAGTGCTGCGACCAGAGCATTGTCGCGGAAACAGTTTCCGCAATACATTTTCCCGGCACCTGGAGTGATCTGGATAATGCGCACTGCGGGTTTTTACCTTTGATGATCGTGTTGAGTAAACAACGGTTTAATTAATGAAATTCCTAAGCATCAGGAAGCATTATCGTAACTCAAGCCATCCCACACACTATTTCTTTTTTTGGCCGAAACAATAGACCTTGCCGTCCTCGCTGCCGATAACGACTCTCCCGTTTGCTACTGCCGGCGAAGCAGAGATAACATCTTCAGTTTCAAAGTCCCAAAGCCGTTTGCCTGTTGTGAGTGATACCATATAAAGGCGACCATCATCTGATCCCACCAGTACCTTGCCGTCACAAACCACCGGGGAGCTGTTTACTTGGCCACGAGTGGAAAATGCCCATACCTGCTTTCCGTTGTCTCGGCGTGCGCAATGAAGTCGTTTATCCTGGCCTCCAAATAGGACATGTTCTTTTGTTACTGCTGGTGAGGATGAGTAGGGAAAGAGCCGGTCCTTGTAGTTCCAGACAATCTTGCCTGCCTTAAGGTCAATGCATAGGAACTCATTGTCATGATGCCCTACATACACTCGGCCTGTATCTGCTGCGACACTGCCGATGATGTATGAGTTGGCATTAATCATCTTGTCTTTTTCCCCCTTTGTAATGTCGATTACATGCAACATTGCATCACAACCTCCGAACATTGTGCGACCCTCGGTTAGGGCAGGAGATCCATTGATATAATTCTCTGATTCGTATTCCCAAACTTTTTTGCCGGTTTCAGCCTCCAGACAATAGAGGAAAAAATCATGGCTGCCGATTAGTACATATGTTTTTTTGCCATCAGCGGACTTAGTCCAATTTGGACCGCCAACGATTTGATCGCCCGTTTCAAATTTCCATTGCTCTTTGCCTGTTTTGGCATCCAAACAATAGGCAAATCCATCAATCCCGCCAAAGTACACCCTGCCATTGAGATACATCGCCGGTGCCTCCACTGGGTCGTCGCAAGTGAACTCCCATTCTTTTTTCCCGGTGGAAAGGTTGATTGCATAAAGTTTACCTTTTAGACCCTTTTTTGCGTTATCATCGCCGCCCACAAAGACCATTCCCCCGCCGATTACTGCTGAGGCCTTGACGGGGCCTTTCGCATCAAACTTCCACAATAGGGAAAGTTTAGCGGGCAATTTGCCTTGAGCAATCCCAGTTAGACCACGATCTCCCCGAAAGATTGGCCAATCTGCGGCATACCCGCTAATTCCTAGAAGAAGTGCTGCGCCAAATAATACCAGTCTTTTCATATTATTAATTTGCCTGTTAATTGGACGAACGACAGTCGGTTTACTATCAGATAAAAGTGTAAGAATCCAGCATCGAGAAGGTGATTTTAATGGCACTTACACATACTTTGTCGAGCTTACTGTTGCCGGCAACAGGTCTCTATTTCTTGTTGTCCGGCCATGCTCGATTTTGCTCAAGCCATCGTGTATATGCGTACTATGCTTATCTTTCCCAAGGTAGAGTTATTTGCGTTGTCTCTGGTCCTTCCTTGGCAGACAATTGCCCGGTGAAATATCTTCTTTTACTCCCTCTTCTAGTTCCATTGTTGTCAATGGGTGATGATTGGCCGCAGTGGCTCGGCCCAAAACGCGATGGAGTTTGGAGAGAGAAAGGGATTGTTGAGAAGTTTGACCGACAACCCAAGTTGCGTTGGAGTTTACCCATCGGAGGAGGTTATGCCGGACCGGCGGTGGCCTCTGGGCGTGTTTATGTGCTTGATCGGCAACTCGCCAAGGGTAATCGAAATCCGCAGAACCTTTTTGATAAGGGTAAGCTCCAGGGAACCGAGCGAATTCTTTGCCTTAACGAATCTGATGGGAAAGTCATATGGTCCCATGAGTATGATTGTCCTTATGAAATAAGCTATCCGGCCGGGCCTCGCTGTACCCCTACCATTGACGGTGACCGCGTGTATGCTCTGGGTGCCATGGGCAATTTATTTTGTCTAAACGCAAAGAATGGTAAGGTTCTTTGGCAGAGCGATTTCAGAAAAGATTTTGGAGCCAAGGTTCCTGTGTGGGGTTTTGCTGCACATCCATTGGTGGATGGGGATAAACTGATATGTCTGGTGGGAGGCAATCGTGGTGTGGCGATGGCGTTTAATAAAATGACCGGCAAAGTGATTTGGGCCGGGGTGAAAAGTCCTGATCTGGGCTACTGTCCTCCCATGATATATGAGGCGGGAGGCACGCGACAGTTGATTATATGGCATCCAAGGTCGCTTAACTCGGTTGATCCGGAGACGGGCAAGATTTATTGGACCACTCCATTTCGGGTAAAGTACGGACTAACCATTCCCACTCCGCGCCTGTATGATGATTTGCTGTTTGTGACATCATTCTATGATGGCCCGCTTATGATGCGGCTGGCAAAGGATGCTCCAAAGGCCGAAGTGGTGTGGAGGGCAACAGGCCGCAGTGAACGGGTGACGCAGCAGTTACATGCCATTATGTGTACTCCTTTTGTGGAGGATGGTCACATTTATGGTGTTTGCAGTTATGGGCAATTTCGTTGCCTGAAGGTTACTACCGGCGAGCGGGTATGGGAGAGCTTCAAACCAGTGTCAGGGACTTCAGGTCGTTGGGCCAACGCGTTTTTAGTGAAACATCAGGATCGGTTTTTCATTCATAACGAAACAGGCGAGCTCATCATTGCCAAGCTTAGTCCCAAGGGATATGAAGAAGTCAGCCGCACCAAGCTGATTGAGCCCACTGGCAAGGCGCAGGGCCGTTCAATTGTGTGGAGTCATCCTGCGTTTGCTAATCGCAGTATTTACCTGCGAAATGACAGCGAGATTCGCTGTTATTCCTTGGCCAAATAACCATTATTTTTGGCGATAACAGAAGAGATTCTTTTCTCCGCGAATGAGTAAAGAGCCATTTACCGGTACGGGGCTGGCGATGACGCGCTCGCCCATGTCGTTTTCGGTGAGGAGTTTGAAACCGTCCTGGAAGTTGGCGACAAAGACGGTGCCGTCCTCGCGGGCTGCATAAATCTTTCCATCAGCAATGGTTGGAGAAGAATAGTAGCTGGCCCGGTCTTTTGGAAAGGCACCCGTCCATTCCACCTTTCCGTCTTTAGGGTTTACGCAAAGTACTTCGCCTCTGTCGCGTACGAGATACACTTTGCCCTCATGTGCGGCTGGCGATGGAACAAAAGAGCCTTTGCCTTCCAGTGTCCATTTTCGATTTGTGGTGGTGACATCTCCTTTACCGTTGAGTTTAATGCCGGCCAGTCTTGCTCCGCGACCGTAAGGAATGATGGCCATGTCATCAACCAGTACGAAGGAGGAAACGACTACCCAGAATTTTTTTGCCTGCGGATTGAACCCGGAGCAAGTCCATAGAATATCACCATTAGATGCATCGTGAGCTGTGAACCGTTCTGCACCCCACACAAGGATAGCTTCACGCCCGTTTTGGCTAGTCACAATGGGCGTGGCGTAGCTGTGGTCTCCTTCAATAGGGGTTTCGTAATTACGCTCCACCTGCCATGCGACCTTGCCTGTGCGTTTTTCGAAAGCCACGAGCCAGGAATTACCTTTGCGCATCAATGCCATAATGACGTGTTTTTGAGTCAGCACGGGGGAGGTGCCGAAGTCCCAAAACAGAGTGTCCTTTCCGTAGTCTGTCAGGTTCTTTTTCCATACCTCTTTACCCTCCAGTGTCACTGCAGCAAAGTTGCCGCTCTTAAAGTAGGCAAATACAAGTTGGCCATCGGTTACACAGCTGGGATTACTGCCTGACCCATTACGGTGTTTACCGGCGCGTTCTTTGCCGACGCTTTGACTCCACTCCACTTTGCCTTCCCAGCTGATTGCACTTAGTGTGTCCTGACCTTTTTGTGGGCCGGTAATGAAAATCTGGTTTTCCCATACAATCGGGGTGGAACAGCCCTTTCCAGGTAAGGGTAGCTTCCATACAAGGTTTTCAGGGTTCGACAAATCGGCTGGATATGGCCCTTTGGCAGTGGATCCTGAGTCATTAGGTCCCCTCCAAGCAGGCCAGTTATCGGCCTGAGTGTAGGAGGTTAGAAGAGTTAAAATGCCGAGTATCGCGGTGAAGGATCGCATGATATTACCTTTATCTAATTCTAAAGAGAAAGGGCAAAGTTGGCAAGAGTGTGTCTCCTGTATCCCAATAAGGTTTTGAACGGTTTTTGGAAGAACGAAATTTCACCCAATTTCATCCAGCACGTTTCCGGTTTGTGATCCGGGATTAAGCCTGTCGATTGACACGAATTTGTAGTTATCATCGGTGGTCACAAGAAAATCGCCATTAATCCCGTCTTCCAAGATGAAGGAGTGCAACACTTTGATGGGTAGTTGCACAATGCGCCCATCCACCGCTTCAACCACTACGTAGCGTGCTTTCCCACGATAATACTCCTCCACCTGCTTGGTGGATAGGTAAAGTGAAACGGCGATCTGCTTCATTTAGAAAAAACATAATCCTCACCGGTGAAAGAAAGCAAACCTGAACACATACAGAGAATCGGCAATAAGGTGAAATACAGTCTGAATTTTCGTGGTGTTTAGTAGTCGAACTTGGAGTGGGATAATTCAGGGATTTAGGTTTAAATCTATTTGAGAAAAAGCGGGATAAGGTGTTCCAAGATTGCGTTCAGGGGTAGGCCAATTTGCTTTTTGTTGTGTGCAGTGGCTACTGCGACGATGTTGAGTTTTGGGAAAGTGGCCATGTATTGACCGCCGGCACCAATGCCACTAATGAAATAAACCTCTTTTCCCGCTGCTCTTTTTTTTCGATTGTGAAAGTAATAGAAATAACCTTCTCCTTTTTTGGGGTTCATTACTTCCTTGATGTAGTCTGAAGAGAGCAGTTGTTTGCCGTTATACTTGCCGCCCTGAATCACGGAGGTTCCTATTTTCAACAGGGAACGGGAAGTGAAGTTGCTGCCAGCCCCACACTTCGGTATGCCACATCCCTGGTTATCCCAGCAGTATATGGCACCGAATTTAGCTGCGATTTCCTTGGCAATAAATTGCTGTACCTTTCCCCCGGTTTTAATATCGATTATCATCATGATAAGGGAGGGGTCGGTGCCGGTATATTTATATTGTTTACTCGCGGCAGTGATGGGGGCGGTTTTTTCAAATAACTGCTGGAAAAATTGTTGGCGCTTATATTTTTGCCCAAGGCTGAAGGTGGAATTTTTGTCGGGAAACCGGAGTCCTGATTTCATGTAGAGAGCCTCACGCAAGGTGATGGTCTTAACCCCGGGTTGAATTTTGGACTGATCAATCCCGGGCATGAAGCCGATAACTGGCTTATCAAGGTCCTCGATGTTGAGTAAGCCGACCTGTATGGCGCGTGCCAGAGTGATTGAAGTTAATGTCTTGGTGATGGACATGGCGTAGTGAGG
>CAZHJW010000158.1:0-5655 GCA_964533265.1 uncultured Pedosphaera sp. | reverse complement strand
CTTGTGTATTTGCTCTATTTTTCTTTGCTAAAAGGTGATATGTTATCATCATCCTCGCTCACCTTGTAAGGGATGTTGATAAGTGTCTGAAACCGCCAATTCTGATTCAATTGCCCACATCATCTCTTGTTCTCTAGTTGTCTTCTGGGTGATTGTAGCCACTGGAATCCATCTTTCCATATATGAGGATACAGAATTTATTGATATGAATCCCGAGACAATTGTCAAAGTGTTATTTGATGATATCAATAATAATACAACTGAAGAGACCACCTACATCACCGGAACGGATGACTTCGTCTTGGTGGTTGAAGAGGATAGTCAGAGGGCATTGGCACTGATCCATATACTGATTGAGTATGATGAGAGCGAAGTGACCGATTTGGGAGAGTGCGATAAATTGTCCATCACCCTCATCCTTGATGATGTGAAAGTTGATAACCGAACCACACATAATTTTGAAGCAGTCGATTGTGAGGATTTAGAATTCGACTTCCATATTCTCGAGAATTTCAACTCCTCTGGAACTAATGATTCAGGGTGGGATGACGACATTCGGGCTCGGTGGGAGAATACCGACCTTGGGGTCGGCCAGTACGTCTTGCGGGTATCGGTGGAAGTGGAGGAGGGCAATCCCTTCTCTCAAGATGATGGCGAGGAAGTCAAGGTGACATGGATGGTACGCGATTATGCCGTTCCTGTTACAATAGAGCGGTGAGACCATGCTAGATCCACTTCACAGTTTCAGTACTATTGCCCATATAGCGGTGACGATAGGGCTGTTCGGCCTATATGTCAATGGTGAAAAGAACCCCCCTGCATTCAATCGCCTATTGTTGTGGTTGCTGCCAATCTTTGCTATCAACACCCTCTCCCTCTTGTTGTGGTCCTTCTCTCAGACAATCGCCCATGGCACCTTATCAGCACAAGATGTGAATGAAGATATGCGGTTGGTTGCAGGTATCTCGTCTGCGATGTCCTATGTAGTAGCAATTCTCTGGACATGTCTCATCCTTGAGATAGCTGAGATGCAAGAATTTCCGGGGATAAAGGGCCGACACCTGTCGAAGTATATTCTGTATTATATTGGGGCGCCACTAATCATTGTGATGATTCTTGTCTTTCAACACGGAGGAACACTCTACCTGTTCAACAATCTGTTGGCGATGGTCTTTCTAACTCGCCCTCTGTTCATGACGAGAGATGATGGCGATGATGCAAGGCGCAAAGCTGATGTTTGGTGCTCACTGCTTTTGCTTTACTCTCTTATAGCATCGGATGTTGAATTGAATCTCTTAAACCCTAACCTTTGGATAATTGACCGCTTGCGAAGTGTAATTGCCCTCAACGCTTTGCTTATCGTCGCTATTGCCGCACTGAGAAAACAGGGGTTGGAGAGGAAGATTCTCTTGAGTAGTGCCTTTGCAATGCTAATACTGATACCTACAGAATCGATCGACAGATATCATGTGTTCGGCTGGGGAATCCTGAGACCAATCTTGATTCTTGTTCTTATCATTGCGGTAATTCCAAATGATTCGCGAGAAGGAATGGGAAAATGGATTGGCTTACATGAACTGATTCTCATCGCTCTGATATCCTCTCCATTGCTTGAGATGATGGAACACCTGTTTCCTATAGATCCATTGGTCGCGGCAACTATAATCGCTGTGCTAGTCGCCATTGTGGCTAGCAACAACCACGGGCGATTCTCTGAGTATCTATCTAGTTACGGCTTTGACAAAGGATTCCTCTCCAGAGCAGATACACAGACCAAACCTTCGATGCCAATGATTGTATTGTTCACCTTCATCATCACCCTGATTGCCTGTACCGCTTCTCTGATAAATCACCTATATCTGTGAGATTGACGAAGTAACTTTGTGTGGAATAAACGCTTGTGCGTTCAACATTTCTTCTCAACAATTATCGGTGGATGACCCACTGATTGCTTTCATGGTCACGATAGTACCAGATTCCACTGCCCCGAGGATGTTCTAACCACTCCCTCCCATCATTCCTCATCTCGCCTCTTGTCTCATATTTTGGTTCTTCAAATGATTCACTCCCTTTACCCCTGTAAATAATAGCAATTGAGGCCAGCAGAATCAGTAGTACCACTAGTACTCCACCGGTGATTACTGTGGTAAGTAAGATGGTCGAATCCACACCTTCATCCAGTTTCACCTCCTTCTGGCTGGATGAGCAGCCATTCTGATTTGCGATCTCTTCCGCAGGAGTCTTGGCGCATTCATCGAGAGCATCCACTATTCCATCATTATCGGAATCTCGTTGCCAACTTGAGCAACCGTCTGGTGAGACAATAGCCAAATTGGCGGTGTTAGGGCATCCGTCTTTTTGGTTGATTATTCCATCTTTGTCGTCGTCTAATTGCCCCCATGCACAGCCATTTACATCTACAGTGGAGTTCTCTTCAGTGCCTGGACAAATATCTATTCCGGTGCAGTTTGACGGACCTACCGATGATGCACCGCTATTGCAGACCCCATCTTCATCTGCATCTACCTGCACATCGGCACAGCCGTTTTCATCTGCTAGAACCCCCGCAGCACTGTCGTGACATAAATCCCAAAAGTCGTTTATCCCGTCTGCATCATTATCTCGTTGCCTTGTGCCGCAGCCAAATGTGTCGGTTTCGTCTCCTCCCTCCGTATTTGGACAGGTGTCATTTCCATTGGCCACGCCGTCATGGTCGTCATCCTCCTGCTCCCATGAGCATCCCGCTTCGTTTACATCAGCGTTTATTGGGGTTGCAAGGCAGAGGTCTTCTCCCGTACAGGTGGAAGGACCGGTACTAGGTGAAAAAGGATCACAAACTCCATCGAAATCCTCGTCGACCTGTTGGTCAGAACAACCATATTCGTCTATTGGCATGCCGTAAGGGGTGCCAAAACACAAATCCTCTTTGTTGATTACATTATCCTCATCATCGTCTTTTTGCTCCCAACTACAACCTGTTTCGTCAGAGTTTTCACTCAAATTTGTATGTTCGCAGAGGTCCAATGCATCAGTAATATTGTCACCATCTAAATCACTCTCCCACAAGTAGAAGCCGGGCTCATAATCCGAGTTTGAAACCTCACTTATTGAAACAAGAATTGAGTTTTCATCTGGAGAAATTATAGGCCAATAGTGATATGTTGTATTGACAATATCTGTACTTGTGATGAATTCTAAACTCTGATCCATGTTGACTTGATAGGTCTGTATAGAGGAATTAAAGAAGTATCCGTCACCATATGTCCTCTCTACCCAAGATACATAGAGTAGTTCGCTACTTCTTGAGAATGCTAATGAAATCAAGACCTCATTCTCATTATTTTTTCTTTCGACTGATGTAGTTGATACCAATTCCAATGTGTTAAAGGAAAAGACCCTAATGGTTTCATCGTTCCACGCGAAAATAGAGTCGCCATCTGGGGAGAGAAGCATTGAGTCAAAAGAGCCGATTGATTTTGATCGCAACAAATATCCATCAGAGACATCCCAGAGGAAAATTTCTCCGCTTCTTGAACCAATAAGAGTTGTTCCATCATGAGAAAAAATTAGATTGTAAGGGTAATGGTCCTCATCCTCGAATTCTAAGAGATTATTGGATATTTCAAACATTTTAGTCTTCCCATTATATGAATCGTAAGAGAATTGGGAGACCGCAAGTCGTGTCCCATCTGGATTAATGGCATGGCTTGTGATAGAATCACAATCGGTACTTATTTCATAACTTGATGAAATACTTTGATTTGCAGCATCCCAAATGTAGTAACCACATTTTGAATCATGCCAACTTGAACTTTCCCAGAGTATCAATAGCCATTCTCCATTTGGGTCCCAAGAGTATGTATCTATCCGTTGACTCTCATTTTGAAGTGATATTGCCCGAACAAATGAAAGAGTATCGTCCAAAATAAAGATGTTGTAAGAATCAGCATCATAGGCAGCAACCAAATCTCCCTTGGGAGACCACTGAGGATTTCTCAAGTCCTCAGAGCCATCGACTGGTTCTGTGCTAATGACCCAAGACAAAACATTTGGGCATTCCTCTACATCATACAACGGACAATTGTCGAGGGAATCCATAACTCCATCTCCATCAACATCACGTTGACTTTTACTGCATCCGTAAATATTACTAAATTCAGTTGCAGGAGTATCCGGACATAAGTCGTCAGAATCCGATACCCCATCGCCATCAGTATCAAGTAATTGGGTTTCAGAACATCCAATGCTATTCACACTATCAGATGTGGCCGTTCTGGGGCATGCATCGTCCCTGTCATTCACTCCATCTAGGTCTGTGTCTTTTTGACTCGGTGCACAACCCTTCACATCCGATTCTTCTTCTTCAGAAGTGCCGGAACAGATATCTTGTTCATTGACTACACCGTCTGAATCATCATCCGGCATCCATCCAGTTAGAAAGGTGTCATAGCACTGATCAGATATAACCAAAATCTCACTATCATCGGATGAAAATTCAAGTTTGCTTACTCCGTCATAGTAGCATTCTTGTTCCGAGCCAGCAATCGATGTTGTTCTCTGCCAAGTGGCAGTAGAATAGATATTGTAATCGCTATTTTCATAGTAAATGATGTAATTGCCATCTAAAGAAAAGGTGGCATGGTTTGCACCAAATGATGAAGAAAATAATTCCGAATAATCAGAACTTGAATATGCTGAGACCCCATAGTCCGAATTCATCAATATGATAGTTCCATCGGGGCTACTGGTGATTGGTCCTGTGGAACCAGAAAATGTGAAACTACGTTTCATGACCCACTGGTATCCAACAAATGGAATGTTTTCATATTCATATTCATTTCCTGAACCATCTGAAGATACATACCAAAGAATATCCTCACTCGGATGGTGCGCTACGAAATATCCACTCGAGGTTGTTCCGCCTACTTCAGACCAATCAGGGCCCTCGTACATTTTTTCCCCGCCACTATTACTTGTTGAAAAGACAAGTCGTTGCCCATCTCCTGACCAAGTGAGGTCGTATATTAGAGCATAACTTCCATCATCGGGTGCGACATCGTTTGAATATACCCATTCCCAGTCAGAGGTTTGATAAATCTCAAATTGTGTGCCCCCAGCAACAACAAGGTATTCTCCATTTGGAGAAAAGTCAATAAATTCTACATAGGCGCTTAATTCAATTGTATCGATGAGTACACTCCAATCAGAATTATGGTAGATGCTGATTATATTCCCGCACTGGAAAATTGCCAAATAGTCATTTTGTTTGTCAAGTGCAAAATTCTCATCACATCCATAATAATAATTATTCAATGGTAGCTGCCGGTATGCAGCCCAATCACCCTCATAGACTGAATCGCGACCCGATGTTTTACTGGTTTCAAATGTTGGAAACTCGCTATCATCTGTTGGTTGAAGGGGTGTTATACAAAGAAGCAGGAGTGCTGAAAGAAGGGATGCTAAAACGAAATCTTTACTTCCAACAAACAAATTGGAGATGGCACTGTATCGTTTTCGAAGGGAGCGCCCCTCTTTAACCATAATTATTGATTCCGAGTTTTGTCTTAACGTTTTCTCCGGCAGCACTTACGGGTACTACTGACCCCCCAGAATGGATTCCGTTGATGGATGAATTGAGTGAAAACCTACAATTTT
>CAZHJW010000157.1:0-5732 GCA_964533265.1 uncultured Pedosphaera sp. | reverse complement strand
TTGCATTTCCTCTCCCGGCGGCGGTTCCACTCCTTATGGACCGTCTCAATGATGAACATGCACGCGGCCAGGATCAATGGATCTACAACGATTTTCAGAAAGCCGTCACCGAAGCAAAACGAACGGGGAAACCCATTTTTGTAACTTTTCGGTGTGTGCCCTGCAAGGACTGCAAGGCTTTTGATGCTGAAGTTGCCAAAGGCAACAAGGTAATACGCGAACTGACCGAGAAACATTTCATTTCCCTGCGCCAGGTGGAGATGAAGAATGTGGACCTGAACCTGTTCCAGTTTGATTACGACCTTAATTGGGCTGCCATTTTCATGAATGCCGATGGCACCATCTATAGCCGTTACGGCACCCAGTCCGCAGCCGGAGCTGACGCGTACAACTCGGTGGAGTCCCTGGAGAAAACCATGCGGCGGGTTCTAACCCTGCATGCCAATGCCATAAATTACCGGAAATATCTCGCCGGCAAACGCGGAAAGCCCAAGCCCTACAAAACTGCGCTGGAAATGCCGGGCATGGAAAAGAAAGAGGAGTACCGCAAAACAACCCAGGTGAATAATTGCATCCACTGCCACAATATTCACGATGCAGAAAACCATCAGTTGCATCTGGAAGGCACAATGACCAATGAGAAACTGTGGCGCTATCCACTACCCAATAACATTGGCCTGGAAATTGATCCCAAGGATGGCCTTAAAATTAAAAAAGTCATTAATGGCAGCCCAGCCGAAAAAGCCGGCCTCAGGTCAGGCCAATCGATTGCCTACATGAACGGCCAACTCATCTTATCCATTGCCGATATTCAATGGGTTTTGCATCACCTGCCCAATACAGCCACAAATATCCGGATTCGTCTCTGGAAAGGCGACCGGGAACATATCCTGACGACAAGGATCGGCTGGAAAAAAACTGACATCTCATGGCGTGGCTCCCTCTGGAACCTTCATCCACGCCTGCGGGTATATATGCCCGCAGCAAAGCCCAACGAACTGAAAAAACTGAACCTTCCTGTGGGCCAGCATGCCCTCAAGGTGCAGTGGATCAATAATGGGAGCGCTGAGGGACAAGCAGCGTTAAAAGCCGGTTTGAAGCTAAATGACTTTATTATCGCAATGGCCGGCAAACCTTTCGAAAAAACCATCGATCACGACATATTTAATGCCCAGGTGAAACTTAACTACAAAAGCGGCCAAAAACTCCCGCTCACACTCATGCGCAATGGAAAACGAATCTCCTTTGAATGGCCATTGCAGTGACAGGGTAAGTACCTCTTTGAAGATCACCATCGAATATTGTGTTCCATGAAACTACCTTGCCCAAGCTTCCCGGGTGGAGGCGGAAATAAGATCTGATTTCCCTGATGTTGAGGTCACCCTTACTGAGGGGAACTTTGGTGCCTTCAAGGTGTTCCTTGATGGCAAAAATATTTTTTGGAGGTTTCCCTTGTTCGGAAGTTTTCCGCGCGAAGGGGAAATCACAGAAAAAATTCAGCGTACGATAAGCAACCCTTAAACATGAAGAAAATATCAAAACACATTATACTGCTTCCTCTTTGGATTGCCTTAACCTGCCTCTTAACCGCTGCCGAGCCCAAGACTAAGGAGCCGCTCTTTCGTTTTGGCGCAGTCGCAGACTGCCAGTACTGCAAAGAGACGAGTGCCGTGCGCAAATACAATCTTTCACCCCAGAAACTCACCGCCTGCGTGGAACACTATAACAAGCTGGACCTGGCTTTCGTGGTGCACCTGGGTGATTTCATCGACCGAGACTTCGAGAGCTTTGCCAAAGTAACGCCCATCTACAACCGCCTGAAGGCACCCCACTATCACGTACTGGGCAATCACGATTTTTCCGTGGCCGATGACAAGAAAGCATTGGTACCCGCTCAACTGGGCCTGAAGAACCGCTATTATGATTTCACGCACAAAGGTTGGCGCTTTCTCGCGCTGGACGGCAACGATGTGAGCCTCTACGCCTACCCCAAGGACGATCCACGCACCAAGGCGGCCACTGCCTTTCACCGCCGCCTCAAGGCCGGCACCCCCACCTGGAATGGAGCCGTTGGCGAAGGACAACTAAAATGGATCCAGGATAAGCTCGAAGCCGCCACCAAAAAACGTGAACGGGTAATTCTCTTTTGCCATTTTCCCATTCATCCAGTAAACGTTCACAACCTGTGGAATGCGAATGCCCTCACTGAATTACTGGGGAAATACCCGTGCGTAGCCGCCTATATTAATGGACACAACCATGCGGGCAATTACGGCATCAAGAACAAGATACACTATCTAACCCTCAAAGGCATGGTGGACACCACAGACAACGCCTTCTCCATAATCGAAGTCCACAAGGACCGCCTTTCTCTCAAAGGCATAGGACGACAGAAAAACCGGGAGATGGGTTTAACCGCTCCCGGCAAGCCCTAATGCCACTCCGGCTTGTGAATGTGCGGTTGGATCTTCATCACGAACAGGGTCACCGTGAGCCCAGCCACTCCAACCACCAGGAAGAAGATTTCCTGAGACCCAACGCCCACGTTTCGCAGGAGATAAAAGAGGCCAATGGCGCAGACCTCCCAAACCGTATCGATCGCATTGGAGGCGGCTATATATTGGCCCCGTGCATCAACCGGTGAAAGTTTCTGGAGAAGTGCCTGCAAAGGGGTCACATACATGCCTGCACTGGCTCCCACGATAAACAGGCAAATGACCACCCTCCAAAAATCCTTCGTCCGAACCTCAATCGGCACTGCCACCAATCCGCTGTCCACCACTTTATCTTGGGCATCCTTCTCCACATCCCCACCCTTATTCACTTTGGATAAAGCATAGTATTCGGTTCCATTGGTATCTTTACCCGGGGTCACTTTCCGGTTTTTATACGAATCAAGATACGCAGTGGAAATCACCATGGCGTCGTATTGGCCTTTCTTAATCTGCTCCAAACGTTTGGAAAGTGACAATTGCTCCTTGTGATACTCCAGATCGCTCCGCAGTTCGTTCAACCGTTTTTTTGAACGGTCGAGAAAGTAACTCACCTTTGCTCCTTCAGGGATAGCTGCCAGCCCTTGGGCCGCCTTCTGAGCTTCCGCCTTATGAATGACCACATAACTGGAAGGCGCCCAAGCCAACATTAACCCGGCCACGCCAAACCCAATTCCACCGGCAAGTATGAGTCGGGGTTGAATCCCCCCACGAGATAGAAAACCCGCCAAAACGCTCCCCACGGCAATCGACACGCCAATCGTTCCAAACAAATAAACACTCACCTTCTTTTCAGGCAGACCGAGAACAATGGTATAATCGGCCAGGATCAGAAGCACCGAATAAGCCAGAAAGTAGAAAGACGCCTTTAAGATACACACCACAAAGATGGGCGTCTCCCCGGAGAGCATTTTATCAATCGTCCGCAGATAAGGGGCGAAGAATTCCCACTTCACCTTCATCTCCGGAGTGCTCGGTTCCAGTGGGGGCATTTGTTTGGCGGCAATCAATCCCAGAATCGCAAATACCAATAACGCCAAGCCAGGAAGCCACAATAAACCATCCGGTGTCCCTTCCGCAGCAGTTCCACGGTAGGCTTCATACAACGCCCCACCCACAATCACTGCCAATATCGCAGCCACGTTGGTCAGCATGATAATCGCCGCATTAGCCATGCTGATTTTGGTGTCTTGCACCAACTCCGGAATCACGCCGTATTTGGCTGGACTGAAAAAGGCGCTCTGAGTCCCGAGCAAAAACATTGCGAATAGACCCAGCCAAATATTATTGAAATAAAACCCGGCGAAAGCGACCAACACGATGATAAATTCTGCCTGCTTGACGCGTAAAGTTACAAGTTGCTTGCTGTAACGATCAGCCAACTGACCGGCAACCGCACCGAAAAGTAAAAAAGGCAAAACCAGCGCCATAGCCACCCAGCTTTGCCCTCCTTCTCCCAGCACCCCGCTCCAAACCCCCGCAGCAGCCAAACCAAAACTCAGCACCTGCTTTAGCAGGTTATCATTAATGACGCCAAAGAACTGGGTAACGACCAATGAAACAAACCCCTTGTTAGCCAAAGGTCGTTGGGATTTCTCTTCACTCATCGCAGGGAGATATTAAGGTAAGTGCACCAACCTGGAGAAATTGATTTAACACGCATCGGCATTGAATCAGTCAATGTACTCAAAACATTTCAGAGCCCGGATGTTTATTGGCGGCATTGATTTCATCAAGCCCCACTTGCACCCCTTCTTCAAACTGATCGGTTAATGCGGCCATGGCCAAACGCGGCTTGGCGGCTGCAGCCAACTGTTCAGACACATCGATAGGATCACCAAATCGCACATACGCAGTCCGGCGGGCATAAGGAGGAACCCCCTTGCCATACAAATCTTCCTGCAACTTTTCAATGGTTTCTCCCACCCGATCCAAGGTGGGTTTTACGCTGAGATAATTTCCTGCGTAGCTAAGAATCCTGAATGCCACAATCGCCTCATCAGCCCATATTGCGGCCACCGCATGATCAATCTCACGCTCCGGATCCGCACGGACCTTGTGGATTTCCCGTCGAACGCCGCGAAACCGGTCCATCAGGTCATCCGGTTTCTTGGGCTCGATCCCAATCTTTTCTTCCAAACGAGTGAGAATCAATTCAGCTGATTGACGCAAAAGACCCGGCAAGTCGCTGTAGTCCGGGTTGGGCGGCAGAAACCCGCGCATCTTCAGGTTTCGCTGCACCATGGCAATGCCCACCTTGTGCACCTTGGCTACTATGGCTTCATCATTAAATTCCACACCCAACTTCTGTGCCATATCCAAGAGCATCTGCTCAACAGTATGGCGGGCATCTGTTACATGCGTCACTTTGATGGATACGGGTACGGCAAAAATTCTGCCTGGCTCTTTCATTTCCTGCTGGGCCTTCATGGCAATGTAGGCTGGCCCATCGAGAAAAGGTGTCACCCGATCATTCATCAGGTACACGTTGCCTTCGGGGAAAACTGTCAGCCCATAGCGCCCATCTATCACCGTTTCAATTGCATCCTTGAGTGATTGCCGATCGCTCCCATCGCGGTTTACTGAAAAGGCACCCATGCGCTGCATCATCCACGCCACCTTGGAGTCGCGCTCAAACACGTCATAAGCCGCCATGAAAAATGACCACAAGCCCACCTGCCGACAGGCTTCAACCATGATCTGCGGATCACTATGGGTGGAATGATTGGGCAGTAGCAGCAACCGCGCCCCGTGTTGACGGTTGATATCCTTAAGAGCCTGATAATTTTCCACCTGCACCGATTCCATCAAGTGCATTGGACCGGGCAAATGAAACCGCTTATTTCCTTGTTCTCCCAGCCAAGCCACTAGGCGGTTTGGCTTGGGGGGAAAGTATTTGTAGGGGATGTCAGCAAACTGCAGCATACAGCCAGTTCACTAGCCTACAAAAAAACGGGCGACACCTCAAGACATCGCCCGCTTTGAATTGTTTTTTACTTTCTTAACCCTTCAGTGCCTTCTGCGCTCCCGCAGCGGTAACGGCAAGGCATTCCTTTATATCAGGAATCGGATTAGCCGAGTTCTCCTCGTATTCCAGACTCAATGCGCCGTTGGCGGGGAAGCGAACTTTTTTGAGTGCCTTAAAGACACCCACCACATCGAGGTGTCCTTTACCAAGAATCACCCCATGGGTCTTTTTCTTTTGCTCAGCAAAATCCTTGAGGTGAATACCGTATAAAC
>CAZHJW010000156.1:0-5733 GCA_964533265.1 uncultured Pedosphaera sp. | reverse complement strand
GTTGTACAACGTTCAGGGAGAAAAAGAAAAGCTCATCATGGAATCTGTCTCCAAACGCCGCTCTCCTCAATTGAGTTTAAACTCAAATATTAAAGGCTCCTTTACCCACGAAATTGCTGGACCCTTCGAAACAGTCTATTATCTCGGCGGTCCACAACAAGCGCGACCGCCTGAAGGTAAATTCAGACCCGGCACGCGAGTACGCTTGATTCGTAACGCGGGCAGTTATTCGGTGGTGCAAAGCGAAACAGGCATCACAGCTCACGTTTCCACAGGCGTATTAAAGCCGCTCAAAAAGAAATAGCTGTTCATCAAATATATAGCTATCTCTAGCGCAGGTTTACCCTTAACCCAACCTGCGCTTTAGTACCAGCAGTGTAATTTCTGAAGGGACGCCTATACGTATGGGAGGCCCCCAATATCCAGTACCCGAGTTAACGTATACCCAACCTTTGCCCCAGGCATTAAGACCCCTTACAAAAGGATGAAATCGGCCGACAACAAAGTTCCACGGGAAAAATTGCCCGCCGTGTGTATGGCCTGAAAGCTGGAGATCAAAACCATGTTTTTTCGCTGCGAAACAAGAACTGGGCTGATGGGCAAGTAACACACTAGCGTCACACTGTGCTGCATTATTCATGGCAGCATCAGGATCAGAACGATGCGCTGGCAGAATATTGTGGGCACGATAATCAGTAACACCCGCAACCAATAAACGCGCCTGACCTCGTTTAATGATCGAATGCTCATTATTGAGTACGTTGAGACCAAGCCCTGTGAGGGTACGACACCACGACTCGGCGCCTGAATAATATTCGTGATTGCCAGTAACAAAAAATGTGCCATCTGGGCTATCAAGATCTGTAAGTGGCTCAACGTGTTCGGCGAGATGACGGGTTGAACCATCCACGAGGTCACCGGTTACTGCCACCATATCCGACTTCAAATCATTAACCGCTTTAACAACGCGACTCATAAATGCCCGTGACAATGTTGGCCCTAGATGAAGATCGGATATTTGTGCGATGCGGTAACCCTCTAGCTCGACCGGCAAATCTTCGATCGACACTTGAACCTCTACTACTGTCGGATGTCGACGTGCACGCCAGACACCGAATATACCGGCAACACCTGCCAATCCAAGCACACCAAAGTTCACGGATCGCTTAAAAAAAAGGCGGCGACCTTCATCTTCAGGAATAATTTTTGATGAGGTAAAACGATCTTTTACCTTCACTGCGAGCAACCCCGTCTCAGCAACAACCATTCCCGTGAACACAAGTGAAAACAAACCCATTCCGCCATATGCCAGCCAATATAACGGAGCCGCCCAGCCTCCTGGACCAAGGTTTCGTAAGATGGCAAAGCTCACAAAGACTGATATGAAGTGAAAACCCAGTAACCCTATAATGATCCAACGCCATGGAGTGTCCGTTTGCAATGGGACAACGAGTCGCCAACCCACCCAGAAATACGTAATGCTAAGGACAATAAATACAAAAAGGAAAAACATGTAAAAATCTGATTGCAGCCTGAATTTAATCGTTCAAAAACGACACATCCTTGGACTCCAATCTCAATGCCTTGGGCAATGCCTTTGCATCAAGCCTCACCACAATACGATGTTTACCAGCAGGTACTTTAATGCTGAAACTATTCGCAAGACCCAAAGGCTTACCATCTATCCACACGTCTGCCTTCGTACCAGCAGGCAATTTAAAATTTGCTGATCCGGCCTTTTGCATCTCGAAGTAGGTGCCTGCAAATACGTGCACCAACCCCACATTACGCCCCACCGCGGCAACAGTTTGAATATCCTCGGAAGGGAGATCCCCGTTCACACGAGTAGATACCAACTTCCATCCGGCATTATTTCCCGCACCTAAAACATGATTGGACCATTTTTTCTCAAATCCTTCGGCCACAATCTTCTCGATACCATATTGCTCAACCCGGTGAGTTCCAGGCAGGAGCCGCCAAGTTCTAGCCACACCCGTTTTCGTCGCATCAAATGGCCCAGCCTTGCCTAACTCTGATAAGAAGCGGTAGAGGTCTAGTTGCTCCTTCTCGGTAAGACTCAGGATAAGTCCCGGCGGCATAAGCGATTGGCCATTGACCTTGCGCCTGACCTGATTACGAGGGACAGACACCAGCTTATCAGCTGCATCTCGCAGCATGATTTCTGCACCTGTTTCACTCACCTGAACACCAACCAGTGAACGATTATCCTTTGTCTCAATTACCACTGAGTGATATCCCTCCTTGATCTTGCGGTTTGGATAAAGGATGGATTCAATCAGGTAATCAGGCTGGGCACTGGCCCCAATGGAGGTGAAGTCCGGTCCTACTTTCCCCCCGGCACCGCCAATGGCATGACAAACTGTGCAAGCCAATGATTGACGTCGATATACTTTTTCGCCTGCGAAAGGATCACCTTCCGCCAGGGCGCGTTTAGCCAGAGCCTTGAGCTCGTCAGCATTCATTTGCTTGGTAAGCAGCGAAATATTCTGGGATCGTGCAAGTGCCTCCACGAGCGCCTTTTCATTGCGACCGCCTTCACGTGCGGCACGCAGTCCGGCATTGGCCACAGGCTTGGACAATTGCGCACCCGCCACGCCACCGGCCAAGACATTCCCAGCACCTCTGCTTCCGAGTAAGCCACGCCAGAGACTCAACGCAGCTTCGGAGTCTCGCGTATCTTTCAGCACAGCAAAGACTTCGAGCAGCGAGCCCTTGAGACTCATCCGGCCCAAGGCTCGCGCGGCGGATTGGCGCGTGGCAATGGGTTTGTCGGCACCGGCTAGTTTCTTGAGACCTTGCAGAGCTTGGGAACCACGAATTTGCACAAGGCTATCAAAGGCTACGCCGCTACCTTCGGCGGCGAGGGCGAGCAGTGGCTTGACTAATTCGGTCCGTTTCCACGCCCCAGCTAACTGAACAGCAAAGTTTCGGGTAGCATCATCATCTGTCTTGATATATTTCCCCACACCCCCAAGCTCTCCAGCTGGTCGAACATTCCGCAAATAGGCTGCCCGAGCTAACGCAGACAAAACACGTGGCTCTACAGACGGCTCGAATCCACCCTGCTGAAGCTGCCTGTACAAAATAGCCAAGTCACTTGCTTCGCCAGCGGCTCCGACGAGTTCAATTAGTGGACCTGCTCCATCAGAGGACAACTTACGTTGACGTACAAGCTGACTAATGAGTGATGCAGCCTGACCGGGCAACAAAGACCGTAGGGCAAATTCAGCGTGGGAGGTCTTGCCCTTGAAATTGAGTGCTCCATTCTGCATTCCACGTACAAAGGGATCGGATAGATCGTTCATGGTAAGCCAAAGACCATAGTCGAGGAATTTATCCATTGGTTGATCAAGAGCCTCCAGCGCATACTGCGAATATTGGTGGGCAACGGTCGAATCCTTCATCTCGGCATACACTCGCATAGCCTCCAAGCGTACCCGCGGGTGCTTGTCACGAATGCCGGCAGCCGCGTGTAATTCAGCAGTATTCAAACGGTCATGCCAATGAGCGAGAACCCGCATCGCGGCAGCACGCACACGGCCGTCATTAGCCTCTAGTGTAAGCATTAGGAGCGTAGCGTTCACCACGTTAACTGCCTCATGAAGCCACAAGCCCTCAAGTTGGGCAGTCTCGTTCTCGCCTTGTCTTTTGAGCCATTTCTTGAGATCCGGCAGAATCGCCAAGCCACGTTCATGAAGTACTCGCCTTGCCTTCGCCTGATCATAAGCGTTTTCAGTTAGGAGCACATCAAAGAGTGCGGTGTTTTTTTCCTTGGTTAGATTGCGGGGTTTTTGGAGTTTGCGACCCTTGAACGTAACGCGCCAGATACGGCCGTGAACTTTGTCGCGACGCGGATCACGGAAATCGACCTCACCATGCTGAATGATCGGATTTGACCAGTCGGCGATGTAGAGCGCGCCATCAGGACCTTGCTTCACGTCGATGGGACGAAAGCTCGCGCTGCTACTGCGGATGAAATCACCAAGATGATCAGCAGCATACCCGGCTCCATTTTCGGAAAGGTTGAACCTTACAATGCGGTGCGCACGAAAATCGCAGGTGATGGCTTGCCCATGAAATTCCTTGGGAAAATGAGGGCTTCTTATGATTTCCAGACCAGCGAATTTCGGAAAGTTGCCAGGACTGATACTATCCATGATACGTCGCCCACCGGCGTAGGTGAAATACATCGCACCCGGAATAGCGTAGCTGATGCCCTGAAAACCCGCACCATCAGTAACAAAGGATTGCCCATGCCGATTAAAATGGTGCCCCCACGGGTTGCACCAACCACGGTACTGGATCCCAACCTCCTGAGTGTCTGGTCGTAGCCACATCACTCCGCCACTCTTTAATCGGACAACGCCATGCGGAGTCTCCAGATGGCTGCGGATGTAAATCGACTGGTTGAAGTATAACCGACCATCGTGACTCCAGCGTAGGGTATGCAAAGTGTGGTGGGTATCCTCAGTGCCAAACCCTGAGAGGACGATACGTTTTTTATCCGCCTTGCCATCTCCATCGGTATCTTTGAAATGCAATAGCTCGGTACTTTGCCCCACGTAACATCCCCCATCACCTGGCTCCACTGCGGTGGGGATGAAAAGTCCCTCGGCAAACACTCTAGTCTCATCAGCCTTGCCGTCACCATTGGTGTCGTGTAGCACCACAATCTTGTCATTGGCCACCTGACCAGGCTTCACCTGCGGATAGACCTCCGAAGTTGCAACCCAGAGGCGCCCTTTCGGATCGAAGTTCATCTGGATCGGCTTTGCCAAAGAAGGATTCTCAGCAAAAAGCGTGATCTCAATCCCCTCCATGGTATCGAACTTGGGTAAAGACTGTGGATTTCGAATTGACACTTCGGATCTGGCCGGTTGAGGTGCTGGCATGGGCTGAAGATCACGCCGGACAGCAATCTCTTTTTCCAAAGCAACCACCAAGGGATCAAACTGGGGGATCTCCACGGCGTTGTTACCTTGCTCGCGTTTACGAAAGCCAAAAATATAAGCCATGTTTTGTGGGCGTGAGCGATCAAAGAAGAGCTGGTTCTTGCGTTCCATCAACGCACGAAGATTTGTCGCCTCAGGGCTATTTAAACGCGCATGCTCCTTCACGTTGAGCTGACGGCAAACCTCTTTAGCCACAACCGCATAACCATAATCAACAGGATGAATCCCGTTTTCAGTGAGAGCTCTCTTAGAATTCACTAGTGCCGGCGCCTTAAAGAGCGAAACAAATATATCACCATCGGTCTTGGCCATTAACCGCAGTTCTTTGGTGTACGCGGCGAGCTGGCGATTGTGCATGGAAGTATCAGGTAAACTTCCCCCGAGGTTTTCATGGTGTAACGGTGAGAGCACAACGAAGCGCACAGGAGCCCCAGCAGCCTTGGTGATGGCAACCTTGAGTGCGCGCATGTCTTTGCCAAACTGCTCAGGCTGGTTTTCAAAAGAACTGGCCATGCCGTAGCCAAGGAACACGACGGTGGGCTTGACCAATGCGACCTGTTTCTGGAGCTGTTTCCAGCCCTCATCAACCGATTCGCGACCAGCTTGTTGCAAACTCAGTCCAGCCCGGGACACGCCACGGGGAGCATCTCCGCTCCATCCGAGGTTTCGGAAGGTAATATTTCGTCCAGGCCAAGCTGTAGTAAACCGAAGTTCGAGGTGATTATATTCCTGCATCCGTTCGATAAATGCATCGCCAAGG
>CAZHJW010000155.1:0-5742 GCA_964533265.1 uncultured Pedosphaera sp. | reverse complement strand
GCACAGCCCCAGTTGAAACCTTTTAATAAGGCTGATTTCGACCTTGAGGCAGCCAAGAAATATTTTGGTAATGAGCCTGAGAGAAATGGTTCCAAAGCTACGACATTGGTGATGGATTTAGATAAGGTGGAGTTGCAAAAGGAAACGGAGGAGTTTGCGGCTGGTGAACTAAATAAGGTTAAAAGGGTTCATCATTGGCAAAAGCCTGGTGATTGGCTCAAATGGGCCTTTAATGCCCAACAACCCGGTGCTTATGAGGTTTGGGTGAATTCAGCGCATATCGAGGGAGGTTCACTGTTCCGTTTGGAATTCGGAGATCAGATGATAGAGGCAACGGTGCAAAAAACCGGTGACCCTCACCGTTTTTCTTGGCAACGGGTGGGATTGGTGCAGATTGACGCGGCGGGATCACAAATCCTTACCATTAAACCATTGGAAATTGTGGGAGCTGTCCTTATGGATTTGTCCGGCATCGAGTTGCGCCCGGCTTCAGGTGCAGGAGTAATACAACGCGATCGTGAGTGGGAGTTCTTTTTTGACCCGGTTGAGTTACGTTATGCGCGTTTTCAAGTCGATGAATATCTGGCGGATTCAGTTGCCATTAACCACATTGAGATCGCAAATAAAGACAACATATTCATCCCGACTGAGGTTGACGTCAGTACACTGGCTGAAAATTCAACCCTTGAAATTGCAGGAGGTGACATAGTTCTTGCCAGTTATACTGATGAAACTTCAGTAGCGACCAAGGGAGGCAGCCGATTGCTGACCCAAAAGCTGCAGGCAACCTACAACGATGCTCGAGTGGTTCCCATTGGGTTTGATTTTGCCAGGAATGCTGGTGGAGGAGTTGCTCAGACCCGTAAGGAGTTACTTAGAGTGGATCCCGGTGACCGGGTTACCTTTGAAGTGGTTGATTATGATATGGATCAAACTGATCAACGTGACACTGTGCCCGTGGGAATCTGGTTGAACGGTAAAAAATGGATGAATATGAAGGCTACAGAGACTGAGGAGTATTCTGGGGTATTCAGGGTTGAAGTGGAAACTTCAAAAGTAGAGGAGGTTGATAAATTGCAAATTAAAGCGGGTGATAGCATCTATTGCCGGTATGCAGACTTGCAAAATACATTCCCGGGTCATTCAGTGGAACGGGAAGGGGTTGTCTTTGCCAATGAACCCACTGATGGGTTGGTGCGTATTATCGCTACACGTCGCACACAGCCCCCTGCCGATTCAGAGGCCTCCCCTCAGCCTGTTTATCTTCCCCGACTTGAGGGCCTAGAGGGTCCTGTTGGTGTGGATTATTTTGTGCCATTGACTGTCGAAGTTATTGATCCGGATGCTGCTAAGGATAGTTTAAGCAAAGTGAAAGTTTTAATTAACTCAGGAACGACCAACGCAGTTGAGGTGACCTGTGTGCTGGCGACACAGTTTGGAGATTTTTCGGCTGTTGATGAGGGTCAGGCGAATCCCGCATTACGCATGGGAAGATTCGTGGGGCAGGTTGCGCTTCAATTGGGAGGGGAAGGGAGTCCAATGAAGCTGCCACGTACTTCGGGTTCTGGAGGAGGTCTGCTCGGTCGGGTTCGTCCGGTGGAAGATGAAGAGCAGCAGGCGGGTAATGATTTGCTGGATACAGTTTTGAATGTAAATGGTAAATCCATAATGACAGCATCTTATCAGGATACGGTTCGGCCTGAGGGAATTGAGCAGGAGCTTTCTGATCAAGCGCGTTTAAGGACGAGCGGAAATCTGGCTATTACCAATGAGGGTTATGATGAGAGCGTGGAATTACTGCATGTGGGCGAAAAACTTTTTGTGATGGTGTCTGACCCGGATTTGGACATCTCTGATGAACGAGATGCGGCGACAGCTATTATTCAGAGTCAGAGCGGAGAAAAGGAAACGGTAAAGCTCAGTGAAACCCTAAGTCACAGTGGAATATTTACCGGCTCATTTGAGCTCAAGGCCCGTGAAAAACCAACACCTGCCAATTTCAGCGAAATTGATAAAGAGATCGAGTGCTTCTTTGGCGATCAGCTCACTGCTATCTATTCGGATGAGTCCACAGACACTGAAGAGGGGATTGTCGATCACAGTATTGAGCTTCCTGTCGCTATTGGGACTGATGGGATCGTTTCGGCCTTCAGTAAGATTTTTGGGAATCAGCAACTGGCGGTTCAAACACAATTCCACATTGCTGAAAGCTATTTTGAATTGTTTAAAAACAACCTAAAGTTAGAGCGAAAGGACGAGAGTCAAAAAGCACTTAAAGCGGGACGGCGTATCCTGAAGGAGATCATGGTCGATTATCCTGATCCAAGATATCTGCCTCGAATTGCCTATCTCAGCGGCCAATTTTCCCAAGAGTTGGAGGATTGGAATGCGGCGGCTAACAGCTACGCACTGATTGTCCGGCAGTATCCCAATCATACGCTGGCGGCTGATGCCCAATACAAACTTGCTCAGTGTTATGAGGAGTCCAATGATTTTGATCGCGCCCTGGAAGAGTATGTTACTTTGGCTGCGACGTATCCAAAGAGTCCTCTGATTCCGAATGTAATGATTCGGATCAATGAGTATTTTTATCAACGTGAGAATTATGTCGTGGCTGCCAAGGTTGCCGAAAAGTTTATGGACCGGTTTGGTGATCATGAGTTTGCACCCAAAATGTGTTTCCGGTGGGGCCAATGCCATTATAAGGCCGAAAAATACACAGATGCGGGAGGTGTATTTGATTTCTTTGCCAAGAAGTTTCCTGATGACGGGTTAACGGCTCAGTCGCTCTTTTGGGCAGGGGAAAGTTATCGAGGGGCGAAAAGTGTTTCGTTTGCTTTCCGCCGGTATAATCGCTGTCGGTGGGATTTCCCCGAAAGTGAGGCCGCTAAATATGCACGGGGTCGTTTGGCATTGCCTGAAATGTTGGCTCAGTTCGAGAGTGAGGCCAATTCCATCGACAACGATAATTGATATGTTTATCTCAGAACTTCTGGTTTAATTAATCGCCTTTTGATTCATGTTTTCTCTATTTGCTCAAGTTTCCAATATTGCGGGTACAAACGGTGTCTCTACTAATTCTACCGGAACCAATGCCAGTCCTGCTGAGGTAAATCCCGGCCAGAATGCAGACACAGGAGGTGAAGTAACCGGTGAAGAGATTTCTGAGCCTTCGGCAATTTCCGATTTTTTTGACTCGGGAGCCATTGGGTTATTGATTGATGGCGGTTTTTTCATGTGGCCCATTTTGATTATGGCTATTCTGGCCTTGGCCGTGATTATTGAACGGTGGCGCAGTCTTAAGATGCTTGATACGGATATTGAATCCTTGCGACAGGCTGTGCTGGAGGACTTAACCAATGATCGCATTGAGGATGCCTTGGCCCGGTGCGATAAGGAGAGGGGGCCGGTGGCGGCTGTTTTGTCCAATGGGTTGCGAAAGTATTTGGTCTTAAGCCGACTTAATTATGACCCGGCTCGATTGGAAGAACAGGTGGTAAAGAGCATGGAGAGCTATGGGGTGCATATCGTGGCGGCATTGGAAAGGCATCTTCCGGTATTAGCTATTGTATCGAGTGTTGCTCCAATGCTTGGTTTTTTGGGGACAGTCCAGGGAATGATTGTGGCGTTTCATAATATTGTCGAAATGGATAAGTCGGGCGGGGGCAATATTATCCAGGCAGCTGCCGCTGGAATTGAAGTGGCTCTTTTAACGACGTGTTTTGGGCTCATAGTGGGTATTCCAGCGTTTATGGCGTTTAATTATTTTTCCAGTGTGATTAATGGATTTGTATTGGATGTGGAAGAAAGTGCGGCCGAGCTGATGGAGGCAGTAACGCTGCAATTAACGCTCAATCAGGGGGATAAGACTCAACATTGAAGCTCAAACGCACAAAACTATTGGTTGAACCACCGGCCAGCGCGACCAGTGATATAGCGTTTATCCTGATTGTGTTTTTTCTGGTTTGCGCCTCAGTCGAACCAGATAAGGGTCGGGCACAGACCTTGCCTCGCAGTGAGCCGGAGCCGCAAAAAAATAAGCAGAGTCAGAATATCGAAGTGGAGTTGACTCGAGATGCGGTCATTATGAACGGTAATCCTCTTCCGAAGGAAACTTTTACTAAAACTATTATTCTTAAATTAGCAGATAAAACCCGTGAAGAAGACAAGATTGTAGCAGTGAAAAGTCGCAAGGAAGTGCCCTACAGTCACTGGATGGATGTCACAGGTATTATTGAAGATGCAGGAGGAGTTATCACGTTGCAACTTGAGGAAGAGCAAACGGTGCAGGTGCAATGATTGTCAAACGCAGACAAATGGATGCTTCAGTGCCGGCTATGGCGATGGGAGATATTGCGTTTCTATTGCTGATTTTCTTCGTGATATTGGCCCGGGCTCGAGATGACAGTCATTTGCAATGGAAGCCTGCCAATGGTGTCAAATTGGTGAGACCAGCCACCATGAATGCGAGTGTGGTTATTGATAAATACAATGTGACTTACCTGAATGGGCGGGAAATTCCTGTGTCCAGTTTGCATGAAGATTTGAAGGTGATTCTGGGCGAGAACGAGGCCGGTCGGCGTACAGTGATACTGAAAGTGCATCACGAAGTTACGGCCATATATTTTGAGCCGGTAATTGAAGCCATCAGTGAAGCAGGAGGCGAGCTGCACCACATATTGGAGGAGGACAAACAAAGATGAAGAATATATTCGTAGTGATTGACGGGGGCAAACATGGGCCTTTGACTTCCAGTGAGTTGAAGGGGTTATTGGACACAGGGCAAATTCAACCTGATACTCCTGCCTTGTGTGAAGGGGATAGGGAATGGGGCACAGTTGCCAAGCTTTCTCGCTTGCCGGAAGTCAAGGCTTTTGCGCGGAAGGATGTGAAGCCAGCGGTGCAGCCCATGGCAAGTTTGCCGAGCGATTTGAAAAACCTTAAAGGCAATAGTTCAGCTACTGTCGATGAGTTGCGCGACTTCATGAAACAAATGCGGGGTAAAAGTCCTGCAGAAATGTTGGGGGCTATTGCGCAAAGTACTCTGGTTCGTAGTCTTATAGTTTCAACGGTCAGTATTGTGGCCATTCTCTTTACATTGACGGCCGCTTCGTATTTTTTTGCTGATAAGGAGACATTGAAGGCGCCTGTGAAATCTACAGATCAGAAGCTTTTGGAGCCTGACGGAAAACAGGATACTCCCAAGTCTCCAGAGAATTCAATCACAATGCCGGCAGTAAATCCACCTGATGTTTTAGGGGTCAATAGCGAAAAGACGGGTAAACCTGTAGAGGTAAATCCATTTGATAATAATGACGATCCGTTGAATGGGTTAAAAATTGATTGATGGGCGAGTGCCGGCAAATTCCAGTTTTATGGATCCTAATCATGGGTTCTTGTTGGATTGGTTTCGCCATTGAGGCTATTTTTATACGGGATTGGCCCTTTTGGATAAGTAGCATGGGTTTTATCGGAGGAGGGCTATCAGAGGTTCTGTGGCGCAGTAAATTCCGCACTAATATTAAAGGATTCGGTTGGAATCCGGGGCTGACAATCTATCTCGGCGTTTTTTTTCTTACGGGCGGTATTGCCTGGTGTGGCATCTGGTGCCAATGGGCGTTCGGAGGTGATATCAATGAACAGGGCCTCTTGATTTTCTTTTTGGCTGCCTTGGGGGTGTCTTTGATTGTGTGTTTGACCTTTAAAGTTGAACAGCGAAAAAGAGGCTGGCCTGTTTGGAGC
>CAZHJW010000154.1:0-5836 GCA_964533265.1 uncultured Pedosphaera sp. | reverse complement strand
CATCGTTCCTTGTGGTTCGGGCATCAAGGGATTGGCGGATTTGATACCTGGCATGAACCGGCTAGCGGACGCAAAACCTCCTTGGGAAGCACGGTGCATCGCGAGTTTATGAAAGTGCAGGGCGGTGAAACGGCAGTAATCGTGACGCGCAACGATTATGTCGGCGGCGGCAAGAAGCTTTTAGCCGATGAAAGGACCCATATTTTCAAGGTGGAAAATGGCCAGCGTATCATTGATGTGAATATTACCTTTACTGCTGAGTATGGCGATTGCGTATTGGGCGACAAGAAGGATGCGGGCTTTAGCGTGCGTATAGCCACCAGTATGGATGTGGACAGCAAAAAAGGAGGGAGCATCGTCAACTCCAATGGAATTACCGATAAGGCTGCATGGGGAAAAAGGGCTGCCTGGGTGGATTATCACGGTCCGGTCAAAGGAAAGACTGTTGGGGTTGCGATTTTGAATCATCCCAACAGCTTTCGTCATCCCACTCCATGGCACGTGCGCACTTACGGCCTCTTTACCGCCAACCCGTTTGGGATTAAAAGTCTGGGGCAGGGCAAGAACGGTGGCTTTACTCTTGAAAAGGGAAAGAGCATTACCCTGCGCCACCGGGTGATCTTCCACCAGGGCGATGAAAAAGCTGCCAACATTGCCCAGGCGTACAAGGCCTACGCGAATGAGAAATAATGCGCGGTCTGAGTTTCTTTGTGTTGCTGGCAGCCGCTTCGCTTGAGGCAGCGGTTTCCGGAGACGCACAGATTCGTGCCAAGGCGGGGCCTTCAGAAATCGTCATCACCACGACCAGTCGGTTGGCCGGTGCGATTCATTCACTGAGGTGGAACGGGCTTGAATTTATCGACAGTGCCGACCATGGGCGGCAGTTGCAGTCGGCGGCCAACTTTGATGTGCACTCAAAGTTTATTCCAGAAACTTTTAATCCCACCGAAGCGGGTTCACGTTTCGACGGCGACGGATTGAAGAGCACGAGTGTATTGCATGCGTTAACCGCGAAGGGTAATGTCCTGCGTACCAATAATCAAATGGCTTTCTGGTTGCGTCCGGGAGAGAAATCAGCGGGACATTCGGCCAAGAATACCAAAGCACTCTCACGTCATTACGTCCAAAAGGCCGTGACCATTGGTATGCATGGATTGCCGCATGCGATTGGCTATGATGTTACATTCACCATCCCGCAAGGAGAGCACCACCACTATGCACAGTTTGAGGTGGTGACGGGTTACATGCCTCCAGTATTTTCCAAGTTTTGGACTTTTGATCTGATAAGGAAGAAGCTGTTGCCTTTGTCTGATGGTCCGGGGGAGCAACCGTATCCGGTTATTTTCTCCACGCCGAATGCGAAGCACGCAATGGGCGTGTGGTCGGCACAACAACCTTCTAAAGGATTCAAGCAAGCAGGTTATGGTCGCTTTCGGTTTGAGAATGAGAAGGTCGTAAAATGGAACTGCGTGTTTCGCGAAAAACACGCAGTAAATGTCCCGCCCGGCGACTATTCCTACCGCTGCTATGTGTTGGTTGGTTCGATGAAGGATGTAACGAATACCATGATTACCCTACATCAACGCCATATCCACGGCACCCGAGTTAAGAATTGTAAATGAGACTGAGTTTCAATAATCTTTCCCAAGATGATAGACCCAAAATCTCTCAGCCAATTGGATGTTGGTGAATCGGCCGTCTTGGGTGAGATGGTCTTACCTGAGACTGCGTCCATACGGTTGCAGGAAATGGGTCTTTTGCCCGGGGTTTCAATTCGGTTGATTCGCCGGGCTCCTTTGGGTTGTCCCATGGAATTTGAGGTGGCTGGATCGCGTTTGGCCATTCGGGTTTCTGATGCGTCTAATATTTTTGTTCAATAAATCGCGCAATGGCTTCTCAACGATTGTTTGCCTTGGTGGGCAACCCCAATACCGGTAAGACGACCCTTTTCAATGCCCTGACGGGTTTACGTCAAAAAGTGGCAAATTATCCCGGGGTTACCGTGGAGAAAAAAGAGGGGGTTGGTCACGACCGGCACGGCAATGAATTCAGGCTCTTGGATCTACCCGGTGCCTACAGTCTGCAACCCAAGTCGCCTGATGAGGAGGTGACACGTGCGGTCCTTCATGGGAAACGCATCGATACACCGCAACCCGATGCTGTTATTTGTCTGGTGGACGCCAGTAATCTGGAAAGGCACTTTTATCTTGCGACCCAGGTCATGGAGCTGGGATTGCCAACGATCGTGGTTCTCAACAAGACCGATGAGGCCCAAGAGTTGGGTGTAACCGTAGCTGCTAAAAAATTGCAGGAGCGACTTGGAGTTCCGGTTGTGCCCATGCAGGCCAATGAACGGGTGGGAATGGAAGCCCTTCAGGTGGCGTTAAGCGAAAAAGAGTTGGCCAATCCAAAATGGGATTCAATTGAAGGCGGTGCGGCAATTCGCTATCAGGCAATTGGTAAATTACTGGAAGGGGCGGTAGCACGCAGTGATGAGGAGCGGTTATCTCTAACGGACAAATGGGACCAAATTTTAGTCCATCCAATTATGGGTTGGGTGGTTCTCTCGAGTATTCTGGCTGGTTTATTTTACACCATTTTTAGTGTGTCGGGAATTCCCATGGACTGGATCGATGGCACGTTTGGTTGGCTCGGAGAACAGGTTGAAGGGCGTATGGCTGAAGGCGACTTTCGAGACCTCATTACCGAAGGTATTATAGGGGGAGTGGGTGGAGTCATCATATTTCTACCGCAGATTCTCATACTTTTTTTCTTTATTGGGATTATGGAAAACACCGGTTATCTCGCTCGGGTCTCCTTCATGATGGACCGGTTGATGTCTGGGGTGGGGCTTAATGGAAAGGCCTTTATTCCGGTTCTTAGTTCCTACGCTTGTGCAATTCCAGGGATCATGGCTACGAGAACAATGGAAAACGCTCGCGATCGGCTCATTACCATTTTAGTGGCACCCATTACCAGTTGTTCAGCCCGCCTGCCGGTTTACCTGATGTTAATTGCATTGATGCTTCCAAACGGAACGGATTCTGAGCGAGCCATGGTTATGCTGGGGTTGTACGTTTTGAGTATTCTCGGGGTTTACTTTTTCGCTTGGCTATTTAACCGGAAACTGGAAAAAACTGAAACTGCACTTACGGTTTTGGAATTACCGACCTATCAGCGTCCCAGTTGGCGTGAGATCGGTTTGCAGATCTATGATCGTGGTAAGATTTTTGTTAAGAACGCCGGCACCGTTATTCTCTGCTTATCCATCATTTTGTGGGCTCTAACTACTTATCCCAAGAGTGACTCGGAAGATGGGAGTGAGCAATTGGCTCACAGTATAGCCGGGCGGATGGGTAAGGTGATAGAGCCAGTGATTGAGCCTTTGGGATACGATTGGAAAATGGGTGTTGGCTTGGTGGCTTCTTTTGCTGCCCGGGAGGTATTCGTAAGTACTATGTCCATCATTTATATTGGTGAGGATGCAACTGAGGAAGGGGACACGGTTCGTGATAAAATGGCTGCTGAAAAACGAGCGGATGGTAAATCTGCATACAACATGCGCACCTGCTTGAGTTTATTGGTCTTCTATGTTTTTGCCATGCAGTGTCTGAGTACCGTTGCGGTGACTCGTCGTGAGACCAACAGTTGGCGTTGGGCCATCTTTCAGGTGGTTTACCTCACAGGATTTGCTTATGTAGCTGCTTTGGCCACTTATCAAATTTCAGGTTTCTTTATCCCGTGAGTGATTGGCAAACATGGGCGGCACCTGCTGTTGTTATCCTCACGGTTGTGATCGTGGTTTGGAGAATCACCCGTAAAAAGAAATCATCTGGTTGCGATCAGGATTGTGGATGTGATTCACAGTAGCCGGTTTTACTTGCCGCTGGGTTTCTGGCCGCAGAGAATGGCCGAACGCATGAAACGGATTTTTCTCTTACCGATTTTCCTTCTGGTTTTTGGAGTTGAAGCAGCCAAGCGCCCAAACATACTCTTTGCATTTGCCGATGACTGGGGGCGGTACGCAAGCGCATATGCGCAAGTGGATGGGAGGCCTTCTCCCAATCAGGTGATCAAAACTCCGCATTTTGACCGGGTTGCCCGAGAGGGGGTACTCTTTAAGAACGCCTTTGTGACAGCGCCCTCGTGCACGCCTTGCCGTAGTTCGCTTTTGAGTGGGCAGTATTTTTACCGCACAGGCCGCGCGGCAATTTTGCAGGGGGCGTTTTGGGATGCAAAGATTCCGAGCTACCCACTGTTGCTGCGTGATGCGGGCTATCATATCGGCGAGACGTACAAGGTGTGGAGCCCCGGTACGCCGAATGATGCGCCGTATGGCGGCGGCAAGTTTCGTTTCGAGGGCAGTGGGCGGCGGTTCAACCAATTTTCGCAAAACGTGACGCGTATGGTCGGCGGCGGTAAGAGCGTGCCGGCAGCCAAGCAGGTTTTTTACGACGAGGTGATGGGCAACTTTGCGGCGTTCCTGAAGGCGCGGCCGAAGGATAATCCCTTCTGCTACTGGTTTGGTCCCACGCTGGTGCACCGTACGTGGACCAAGGGCTCGGGCAAAAAGTTGTGGGGTATCGACCCGGATTCTTTGAAGGGCAAGTTGCCCGGTATGTTGCCTGATGTGCATATTGTGCGGGAGGATATGGCTGATTATATGGGTGAGATTCAGGCCTTTGACCATGCAGTGGGTTTGATTCTTAAGCGACTGGAGAAACTGGGTGAACTGGATAACACAGTTGTCGTGGTGAGTGGCGATCATGGAGCTCCAGGATTTCCCGGCGGCAAATGCAATTTGTATGACTTTGGCACCGCTGTGCCGTTGGCTGTGTGGTGGCCGGGCAAACCCGGTGGCCGTGTTTTGGAGGATTATGTGAATCTTATGGACTTGGCCCCCACCTTTCTGGAAATGGGCGGGGTGAAGTCGACTAAGGCAATGACCGGGCGTAGTTTGGTGCCGGTCTTGACATCCAAGGCCACGGGGCTGGTGGATAAAAAACGCAACTGGGTCATCACCGGCCGCGAACGCCACGTGGCCCGTGCTCGGGAAGGATTTCTTCCCTATCCACAACGTGCGCTACGTACCCCGGATTATCTGTATATCATCAACTTCAAGCCAGATCGGTGGCCGATGGGTAATCCCTATAACCTGACCGATAAAAAGGCGCCGGACTACAATACCTTGGCCAATAACACCTTTGTGACTTATGGAGATTTGGATGCCAGCCCCACCAAGGCGTTTCTGATTGAGCACCGCAATGAGGCTAAGTGGAAATGGCATTATGATTTTGCTTTTGGAAAACGTCCGCGCGAGGAATTGTTCATTTTGAAGGATGACCCTGATCAGTTGAAGAATGTAGCCAGCGAGGTCAAATACGCGGCTATTAAAAAGAAACTCAATGCGCAGCTCATGGCCGAGCTCAAACGCACCGGCGACCCACGTGTGACGGGCGATGGCAGCACCTTTGACAAGCCGCCTTTCGTGGCAGATTTCCAGCGCCGGCCAAGGCAGAATCGGCAACCAAAAAAGTGAGTGAAAATAAAGAGGCTTCTGAACCTGCGGGTGATGGGTTTTTTCGTCTGGCTGAAACAGACCAGAGATTTGATCTGCGCTGGCGAAGCGGTTCGCTCAAATATCGTGATTTCAAACTGCTAAGTGAAGGCGGTATTGCCAAGCTTTATTCGGCATTTGATGAAAACCTCCGGCGCACCGTTGTTTATAAGACTCTACATGACCATTTGCGGGAGGACGAAATTGAAACCCAGCGTTTCCTTCGTGAGGCACGGGTAACGGCCAATATCGCCCACCCGGGCACCGTGCCCCTTTATG
>CAZHJW010000153.1:0-5857 GCA_964533265.1 uncultured Pedosphaera sp. | reverse complement strand
GTTGCCCAACAGGTGAATGCCCCGGTAATTCCGGCAGGATTGGCTTGGCAATTGGTGGAAGCGCGCCATCCTGAAATCAATCTGCGTGATCGAGGCGGGTTTTTGCCATCCCAACATGGGACTTACCTTAACGCATGCATGATGTATTGTGCTCTTACGTGGCAGTCGCCTCTTGGGTTATCCAACGGAGGGTTGCACCTTGTGCAGTCGCGTGAAGCAAGGATATTGCAACGTACTGCATGGGAAGTTTTTGTGGCGCGGCGCGGCGCGATTCCATTCTAAGTACGCCTCAAATCGGCTACACACTCTACATGTTGGGTTTGAGGAAACATGTCGAGAGGTGTGACATTCGTCAGTTCATAACCGTTTTCACAAAGCCACTTCAGATCGCGTGCTAAGGTGGCCGGATGGCAGCTCACATAAATTACCTGCTGAGGGCGCGCCTCAACGATCATTTCGAGGCCTTCCTGATGGCAGCCTTTTCGCGGTGGGTCCAGGATGATAGTAGTGTCTTCGGCCGGGAAACGTTCCAGCAACTGGTCCATGTGATCCTCGGTTTTACCCAATATGAATTCACCGTTACTAAAACCACGAGCTTCAAGATTTTTCCTTGCAGGAAGGATGCATTGTTTATCGATGTCAATACCCACGAATCCTTCGATCAAGTCAGCGAGTGACAGACTGAAGAAACCAATGCCACAGTAGGCGTCTATGAGATATTTCGAGCCAGAAGCAGTAAGGCAATCGCGTACGGTTTTTACCAGTTCCGGAAGGAGGTGGAAGTTGTTTTGAAAAAACGAATCGCGGTGCATCTCCCAGTCATCGGGCATCATGCGTAGAACAACTTTCTGCATGTTGCGTGGTGGAGGGTTCTGGCGTACTTCAATCAATTGTTCGTTTAAGGCTTGTTCTGCGATATGGCACTCTTTCAAATCTACAACAAGTCGGTTGTCCCAACGTAGGAATCCGTACACAGCTCGTTGCTCAACTTTGTTCCATTGACGACGAATCATAATGCGATTCCGATAATTATAGGGCTCAGGGCAGGGGATGAGGTGGTTAATGACGGACCTATGGAATCCCCCGATACGCTCGAAGAGATCACGTACCTGGATCTCCTTTATTCGTTGCTGGGAAATATAGTCGATGTGCTGGTATTGGCAGCCGCCACAGGCGCCAAAATGTTCGCAGCGCGGTTCTACACGGTCGGACGATGCCTCAAGCACGTCGATAAGTTTTGCTCGGGCGAAGGCTTTCTTTTTCTCGGTGATTTCCACCAGAACCGTTTCTCTGCTGTTGACGAAAGGGACGAACACGACGAACCCATCCACTCGGCCAACCCCTTCACCGCCGAAGGCCAGATCATCGATTTTAAGTTCAAGTCGATCACCGACATTGATCGGTGCGGCTTCGGGGTTGGGAACAGTATCATCCATCAGGTTGTAAACCCTTTGTCCTAATCGAGTTGAGTCGTGGGAAGGTTAGTGCGATTTCTTCACGTGCTCGCGGAGAACGTCGCGCCCGAAGTCTCCGTTGAAATCACGCCAGGTGGCGTGGATATGGTTGGATCCATTCTGGGTGTTGGCGTATTCCATTAGAAAAGTGGGGCCCTGGATGCGGTAGTAGTGAGGCTCAAAAGCCTTGGTGCTGCCGGCCCACGAAAAACGAACCTTATCCAAGCCACTTTTTTCAATCTTAGCCCAGTCTTCCTTGGCCACCACGGCACGGTGGCGGTTAATGTATTCCTGAATGAGCTTGGTGAGTTGGGCTTGCTGGCCCTTGTTCAGATCGCCATAGGTAATACCCGTATTCTCAAGCGTTTTCACCTCAGGTAGGGCAGAGGTGAGAATGTCACGCGGCGCTTTGTCAGCGATTACGGCATTCTTGACCTGCTCGGCACTTAGAGAGTTGCGCAGCTCGCGTGCGGCAAATTCCTCCACCTCGAGGGCGATCAGCTTGCGTCCAGGGCCGAAGTCGGCCACGGCAGGATTGCTGGCCCAGAAGGAAGGCACCACGCTAACTTTGCCGTTGACGATGGTGTAGTTGAGCGACACGTGATGGCCTTCAAAACGCCAACCCCACGCGCCCTTGTTGCCGGGCTTGCCGAAGATGAGAATGTGATAGGCCTCAGAGTCTCGCACAAAACGGCGATTTTTGCCCTCTAGCATGAAGAGGATGTCTTCAAGAAACATAATGTTCTTCACCTTCGAGTGACCCGATTCGCTCAGGACGGTCTTAAGCAGAGCATGGGTCAATACCCGTTGCTGACTGGTCATTTGTTTGATCTGCAGGCCCTTGCGGTGACCACCCTTGAGCATCTCAGCGGGAATGAAATGCCAGTATGTCCGCTCCTCACCATTGAATTTAAAAGTGGCCAGAGATGTTTGCTCCTTATCGAGGCTGGCAAACAGGGCTCTGGCGGCCTTGGCCATATCGTCAGCAACACTGGCTGCCTGGCCGGGAAGGGTAATCGTAAGGGCCGCTGCGGCAGCAATAATGCTTGCAAATTTCATGGGGCGCCGATTGTGGCCATGCATTGAGGAATGACAAGCAGATTGCGCCAAACTGTTTGAGTAGATAGATTTGCCGTGTGAAGGTAATGTTCATTGGTGATATTGTCGGTTCCCCTGGAAGGAAAGCTGTTGCGACATTGATTCCCAGACTAAGGGGCCATCACGAGTTGGATTTAGTTATTGCTAACGGAGAAAATGCTGCGGGAGGCAATGGGATTACTCCTGACACGGCAGCTGAGATTTATGCAGCCGGGGTGGATGTGATTACTTGTGGTGACCATTTGTGGGACCAAAAGGAGGTAGAAGTTTTATTAAATGAAGAGCCGCGTTTTGTGAGGCCGGTTAATTATCCGGCAGGCACACCAGGACAGGGAAGTGCTATCATTAATCGTAAAGGTTTGGCTCCTGTGGGGATTATCAATGCCCAAGGCAACACCTTTATGCGAGGTGAACTGGATAATCCATTTCGTCGAGTTAAAGAAGAGATTAAAAAAATATTACCACAAACATCTGTGATTTTGTTGGATTTTCATGCCGAAGCCACCAGTGAAAAAATTGCGATGGCACGGATGTTGGATGGAGAGGTTAGTGCGGTGATTGGCACCCATACGCATGTGCAAACCGCTGATGAATTCATTTTTCCAGGAGGCACGGCATTTCTTTGTGACGCAGGATTCACGGGTCCTCATGATGGGGTTCTTGGGAGGGATTGGGAACCTGTGGTTGAAAGGTTTCTTACCAGTCAGCCCCGCCGTTTTCCAGTGGCTAAGGATAGAATTCTACTCCAGGGGGTTGTGATCGAGATTGATGGTGAAACAGGTAAGGCAACTGGAATCAAGCGGGTGAGCGAAGCTTTGAAACAATAGCCAGTTCTACGCTTTCAAATGGCGGAAATTTCTGTCAGTTTCTTCCGCTCATGAATTCCATGACCGGATATGGCCGAGGTGAATCCTCTCGTGACGGTGCTAAATTCACAGTTGAGATTAGTACTGTGAATCGAAAGCAAGTGGAGCTTTCGCTTTATCTTCCAAGAGAGCTTGACGCACTGGAAAGCCGTGTTCGTGACGAGATAAATGCCAAAGTGGCCCGTGGCCGAATTGCTACGCGCGTCCAGTTCTCACCCAGTTCAGCTAGCAAAGCTCAGGTTAAAATCGATCATTCATTGGCCAAAGAGTATGTCCGTGAGTATCGCACGTTGGTTGGAGAGCTGAAACTTGAAGACCAGATAGGGCTGGACACAATTTTACGTGCTCCCGGGGTCCTGCAGACCACCGAAGACTCATTGAATGTCGAGGGATTATGGTTGTCCTTGCGGTCGGCGGTCCGTTTGTCGCTGCGCGAATTAATGGTGATGCGTGCCAAAGAGGGTGCGAACTTAAAAAAGGATTTGCAGAAGCGAATCAATGCACTTCAAAAAGCGGTTAAGGCAGTGGCCAAGCAGGCCCCCAAATCAGCCAAACGTCATCGTGATGCGCTACTGGACAGGCTAAAACAGGCCGGTTTGGACTTGAAGATGGATGATGAGCGGGTTTTGAAGGAAGTGGCCTTGTATGCTGATCGCATCGATATTACCGAGGAGCTTACCCGTCTGGAGAGTCACTTTGAACAATTTGCTGATTATGCCAAGTCCAAGGCACCGGTGGGTCGCACATTAGATTTTCTTTCGCAGGAAATGAACCGCGAGGTAAACACCATTGGTTCGAAGGCAAACGACCCAATTATCTCACGATTAGTGGTCACAATGAAAAGTGAATTGGAAAAATTTCGTGAGCAGGTCCAAAACGTCGAATAATGGAGGGGAGTTCCAAACCGGTGATGATGGTGCTTTCTGGCCCATCGGGAGTGGGCAAGACTACTGTTGCGCATAGATTGCTTGAGGCAAATAGAAACCTGATACGGATTGTGACCTGTACCACGCGGACTCCACGTGACGGGGAGATTGAAGGGGTTGACTACCTTTTTCTGGATGATCAGGAGTTTTTGAGGAGGGTTGAATCCGGACAGTTTTTAGAGTATGCCGAAGTATACGGTAATTATTATGGCACTCTAAAAGCTTCGGTTCATGAGGCCTTGGATGGAGGACAGGACGTTTTGATCGTGAATGATGTTCAGGGCGCTTTGACAATCATTGCCATGGCACGTAAGGATGAGGTTATGAGTCAATCTCTGGAGACTTTGTTTTTTATGTCAGACGGATTAAATGAATTGCGCAAAAGATTAGAATCGAGGGGCACGGATGATGAGGATACAATTGAGGAACGGCTTGCGATTGCTGAGACAGAAATTGCCCAGCAGGAAAAATTTGATCATGTGATTGTGAGCAGAACTCGGGATGAGGATTTCGACCGCGTTCAGCATATTTATGAAACAGCAAGAAGCACCTGATGGACAAAAAAAAGAACATAGTACTGGGAGTGACAGGTTCAATAGCTGCACATAAAGCAGTGGATATATGTAGTCAATTGACCAAGGGGGAAGCTGATGTGCATGTGGTGATGACAAAAGACGCAATGGAATTTATCTCACCACTCCCCTTCAAAACGCTTTCACATAATCGGGTGATTACTAGTCTCTATGATGAGGACGAGGCTTGGCAACCGGCACATATTCGTCTGGCCGATGAGGCAGACTTGATTCTTGTGTCTCCGGCGACAGCCAACACCATTGCAAAGCTGGCCAATGGACTGGCTGATGATGCCTTGAGTTGTATCGTTTTGGCTGCCAATCCGGAGGCAAAGTTAGTTATTGCGCCAGCTTTAAACGGTAAGATGTGGCAAAATGATGCTACCCAATTAAATGTTCAGATTCTTAAAGATAGGGGAGTTCAATTTGTCGGACCAGAAGAGGGAGATCTAGCCTGTGGTTATGAAGGGCTTGGCCGTTTGTCGCCGGTTGAAAAAATCACTGGGGTAGCCTTGAAGGCAGTCGGGTTGGACTCTTAAGAGAAATCATAAACGGATGTTTGCTTGGGAAAAGATAAAGAGATTCTTTAGACTTGTTAGCACCTCATCGATTGATGCTGCTGAACAGTACAGGCGTTTGAAGTTGATGGAGCGGGACATTGGGGTGCCCGTGAAGGTCGCTGTGTTGGGTCTGATGGCCTATTTTCTTTTCTTTTCAGAATATGTTGAGGGTAAGGATTTTATTCTTCGGGCGCGGGTTATGATTGCTCTGGAACCGGTACAGCAGTTTTTCCTCGGATATCTAGTAGTTAATCTTGGGGCCATTACTTTTCTATTGATGTTCAACCGGTGGAAATTACGAGTGGTTCATTGGGGAACATTGGTGATGAATTTCATTGATGCAATCGTCGTGTCGGCACTGGTGGTGATTACCGGCGGTTT
>CAZHJW010000152.1:0-5952 GCA_964533265.1 uncultured Pedosphaera sp. | reverse complement strand
GAAACTACGAGCCGCTCAAGACCTATTATCAGTACATGAACACGCCGGAGAAGGGAGCCACGATGAAAGAAATCCGGCGCGTGGCCAAAGCGGGCAAACTGTCGGGAGCGGCAAAATTGTTCATGGTACCTGCTAAACCCACGGAGGAATTGTACGACTTGGAAACCGACCCGCATGAAATTCACAACCTCGCCGCAGAGCGCGAACACGCCGACAAGTTAAAAGAACTGCGTACCGCTCATTCGGATTGGGTGAAGCGCACCGGTGACCTCGGCCTATTGCCCGAAGCGGAGATTGAGATTCGTGAGAAGGCAGCTGGCGCACGGTTTAATATTCTCAAGGGCAAGTACGAACTAAACGCCCAACTCGGCAACGTTGCCGCAATGGCATCTTCCGGTGTTTATGCTCTTCCGTCGATGTTGCAATCCATGCAGCACCCGGATGCCGCCGTGAGATATTGGGCTGCAACCGGCGTGGGTAACATCGGCTGGGAGGCCGCCAACGCGCGGCAGCCGATGATCATGGCGTTGAAAGATAAATCCCCCAGCGTACGCATCGCTGCTGCGCGAGCTTTAGCTAATCTGGGCGATATAAAATCGGCTCTGCCGGTATTGGAGGCCGAATTGCAAAGTGAACACCAGTGGGGACGGTTGGCAGCTGCCATTGTGCTTGATGAAATGGACGGGCAGGCGAGACCGTCCATCCCGGCGTTAAAAAAGGCGCTGGTCAACCAGCCCAATAAGTATATCGTTCGCGTCGCTAATCGTGCCCTTAATGAACTATTGGGCGCGAATAACGTGGTACGTTAATATTTATAATGAGACTGAAGTTTTTTCTCTTCACCGGACTATTCACCGCTTGCATGGCGGTGGCGAAACCTCCAGCGGGCTTTGGCACGCCGGACACTGAAATTCTTCTTGGCACAAAGCACGGTCAGATGCGCTTTGATCAGGAGGCGCTTGCGGTGCAGCCCGGGGCCAAGGTGAAGCTCACGCTGAAGAATACTTGTGAAATGCTGCACAACTGGGTGCTCGTGAAAGGCGATGCCACAATGCGTGATAAGGTGTCCGGCAAGGCTCTGCAACTTGGCGCACAGAGTATGGTGAAACATTTTGTGCCGGACCATCCGTCCATTATCGCCTCGAGCCAGATCGCCATGCCAGGCAAGAGCGTGGAGGTTTACTTTAAGGCACCGATGACCGAGGGTGATTACCCGTATGTCTGCACACTGCCGGGTCATGCGTTCACGATGGTGGGGGTGCTGGCGGTGGCAAAGAATCCGAAGCAGGCACTTTCTCGACTAAATAAAAATAAGCCGCGCGGTAAAGCCCAGTTAGCGCTATTGGTGACAAACAAGCCGTTGTTGCAGCGGGCGTTTGTCCAGAACTCCCCAGCCCGTTCTATTTGTGTGGGGTTGCCTGGGGGTGTAAATTACCTTTTTGACGCTGAGACTTGTGCGGTGGCTTATGGTTGGACAGGCGATTTCCTTGACGTGGGGCCCGATCGCAAGGGACGTGGAGGACGTCACTGCAAGATTCTTGGCAAACGCTTCGAGGTTGGAGCCAAAGGGGCTTTGAAAATCGGCGATTCGACGCCAGTCTTTCAGGGATATAGCCGTCTTGGAGTTCCTGAGATTCACTACAGCGTGGGAGAGGCAACTGTGGGACAAACGGTTTCTCTCCATGTCGGTCTGGTTGGAGATATTCTGAAGCGTGGGCTTCAGTACACCTTTATGGTGACTAACGCAAAAGGCACCGTGACCTTTAATCTCAACCCTGCGGAGGTGCTGGTCGAGGCCAGTGCTGGGAAATGGAACCCTGACAAGACCGCCCTTAGCCTCAATGCCAAGGAGGCCAGTGAATTCACCGTAACTCTATTGCCAAAGAACTAAAATGAAACCAATTCAATTCCTTCTCGTGACTTTGGTGTTGGCCTGCAGTATTTCTGCCGCACGTCCGATGATTAAGCCTGCCGGCTATCAAGTAGACACCATAAATATTCCAAAAGAGATCACACTCGGGGTGGGGGGTATGGCGTTTCTGAACCGTACAACGATGTTGATTTGCACTCGTGAAGGGGAGGTGTGGAAGTTCAACACTCAGGATGGACAATGGGAATTGTATGCTGACGGTTTGCACGAGAGCCTTGGCCTGTGGATTGACCATAAGAAAGGGGATGTCTATGTGATGCAACGACCTGAGTTAACGCGTTTAGTGGATACCAATAAAGATGGCAAGGCTGACCTATACCAAACGGTAAACGCGGGCTGGGGGCTGACCGACAACTATCATGAATACAGCTTTGGACCCGTCCGTGACTCGAAGGGGAACTTTTATGGCACCTTAAATACCTCTCTGAGCTGGCCGGGATGGGCGGGTAGCGACCGCTGGGATAAGGCGCGCGTGCATGATTCCAAAATGGGCCGCGCGGCCAAATACCGCGGTTGGTCTTTTCAGGTTACGCCTCAGGAGGGATTCGTTCCTTACTCAATGGGCATGCGTTCGCCTGCGGGGATATGTATAAACAAGTCTGATGAAATTTTTTACACTGATAATCAGGGGGACTGGAATGAGACATCCACGCTGCATCATGTGGTGAAGGGACGTTTCCACGGGCATCCCTCCTCATACTTTGACCACCCTAAATTCATTGGCAAGGATTTGAATAAAATCTCCATTGAAGACTACCGGAAGATGCGGTCTCGACCGGCGGTGTTTATCCCACACGGAGAGCTTGCCAATTCACCCGGGGAACCGGTATTCGATACAACCGGTGGTAAATTTGGTCCTTTTGCTGGGCAAATTATTCTCGGGGACCAGACCCGTTCCAACCTGATGCGCATCCATCTAGAGAAGGTGGAGGGTGAGTATCAAGGCATGGTGGTGAACTTTATTTCTCCTATGCAAACCGGTTGTATTAGAGGTGTATTCGGCTCCGATGGCAGTTTTTGGGTTGGGCAAACTGGTCGAGGCTGGGGTTCAGTGGGTGGTAAGCAGTTTGGCTTGGAACGAGTTATGTGGGACTCCACTCATATGCCCATGGCGATACATCACATTAGCCTCACCAAAATCGGTTTTGATGTGCACTTTACCCTGCCTTTGGATCCGGATGAAGGGGCTAAGACAGATAACTACAGCATTCTTGAATACGAATATCAATATCGGCCGCAGTATGGTTCGCCGAAAAGCAAACAGAAGAAGATGATGCCTGCGGCGGTCAAATTGTCCAAAGACCGGAAGGTGGCGCACCTCGCTGTGCCTTTGGCGGCCGAAAAAATATATCAGTTTAACCTTAACACCAATGTTCGTTCCTATGCGGGTGCAGAAATTGCCAACCGTGTGGCGTGGTACACAGCCAATCGTCTCCATAAATAAAATAACAAGAATGATGAAATCTATCCGAACCTTCGTTTTTGGCCTGCTTGTCAGTGCATTGAATGCTCAATCGGCTGAGCCGCTTAAAGCACTGCTGATCACTGGTGGTTGTTGTCATGATTACACAAAACAAAAACTGATCATCAGTCAGGGCATCAGTAAACGTGCTAATGTGGATTGGGATATCGTTCACGAAGGGGGCGCAGGCCGGACCCATAAGATTTCTGTTTACCTCAAGAAGGACTGGATCAAAAAATACGATGTGGTTGTGCACAACGAGTGCTTTGGGGCCATAGGCGACAAGGAGTTTGTGGAAGGCATGGCCACGGCGCATCGCGATTCCGGAGTCCCTGCAGTGGTTTTACATTGCACAATGCATAGCTACCGGGCGGCCGACAAGATTACCGATGAATGGCGAAAACTGCTGGGCGTGACCACAGTGCGCCATCAGCAGCACGTGGCAGTGACCATTGAGAATCTCGAGCCCAAGCATCCTATCATGAAGGGTTTTGGTAAAAGTTGGACCACTCCGGCCGGCGAACTCTATGAGATAGTGAAAGTCTGGCCCAATACCAAAGTGCTTGGCCATGCTTACGGTGTGCGAACCAAGAAAAATCATCCCTGTGTTTGGACCAATCAGTATGGAAAGGCTCGAGTGTTCGGCACCACTATCGGCCACCACAACAAAACAATGGAAAGCGATACCTACATCAACTACCTCACTCGCGGCCTTCTCTGGACATGTGGTAAACTTGATGAAAACGGCAATCCTGCCAAAGGTTACGGACCTCGAAAGTAGGCTTTAACATTGACTTTTTAGTTAAAATATCATACTGCCAAACTCCTAAGGAGGGTGTGCAGTTGTCGTTTTGTGGTGAAATGACATTGTTCCCAACACAATTATATATTCTGTATACACTGACTAATGAGCACTAATACCAACAGTAAAGAAGGCGATCCGGTTCTCTTTTGGGGCTGTTTTATCGCACTAATCACTACAGCGTTCGCGTTTATCACGCGTGCGTTTTTGGTAAACGATCCTGGGTTCTGGCCGAAAGACTTCGGCTTCGACACGGTTCAAGGGCAAGAGCTTTTTGGCGCGGGGATTTGGCCCTTCGCTATTAGCATCATTGTTTTCAGTCTGATAATTGACCGGATTGGCTACAAGGTGGCGATGATCTTCAGCTTTGTCTGTTACGTGATCTATTCGGCATTGGCTTTGAAGGCTTACGGCATGGTGCATGGATTGGAAGGGGAAGCGCTTAAGGCTGCGCAAGCAGGGGCGTTTAAGAATCTGTATTGGGGGTCCGTGGTCTTGGGATTGGGTAACGGCACAGTAGAGGCCTTCATCAATCCTGTGGTGGCTACGATGTACAACCGGGAAAAGACCAAGTGGCTCAACATTCTTCATGCGGGTTGGCCGGGAGGCCTGGTTATTGGCGGTCTCTTAACCTTGGCCTTGGGTTCGCAGGCGGCAGAAGACTGGCGCATTCTCATTTATCTTATTGCCGGGCCGGCAATCATTTATCTGGTCATGCTGATGGGCAAGGAGTTTCCCGAGAACGAACGAGTGTCTTCGGGTGTAAGTTACAAGGAAATGTTGGCTGAATTTGGCGTGATTGGTGCAGCTATTGCTGGCTACCTCATCTTTAAGCAGTTGGGTATGGTCTTCGGCTGGAGCGATGGTCTGGTGTATGGAGTGCTGGCTGCCTCGGTTATAGCATATGGTGTTTACTGTCAGTCGCTTGGTCGACCTCTCCTGGTTTTTCTGTGCATTATTATGATGCCATTGGCGACCACAGAGCTTGGTACGGACGGAGCGATTACCGGGATAATGGCGGAACCAATGCAGGCGGCAAAATGGAGTCCCCTTTGGGTTTTGATTTATACCTCCGCAATCATGATGGTTCTTAGGTTTTTCTTTGCTGGCCCGATCGTCAACGCGTTGACCCCAATTGGATTACTAATAGCATCCGCCCTATTCGCAATAGTGGGATTGTTTATGCTGTCTTCGGCGTCTACTATGGCAGCAATTTTCATCTTTGCTACGTTATACGGCATAGGAAAAACATTCTTCTGGCCGACAATGCTAGGGGTGACTTCAGAACAGTGTCCAAAAGGTGGTGCTCTGACATTGAATGCAATCGCGGGTATAGGAATGCTCACCGTAGGCATTGTTGGCGGACCTTTGATTGGTAAGATGCAGGAAGATTCGGCTGTTGCTGCACTTAATGAGGAGAAATCAGAGATTGCAGACTCATTGACTGTAGAACGTCAGTATTTCTTGGGAGCGTACACGGCTGTGGATTCGGATAAAGTAACTGCCTTAGACGGGAATGGAACTAAGGAAGGTGAAAAATCAGAATCGGCAGAAGTCAATGAAATCGTTAAAAAAGGCAAGCAGGCAGCGCTTGCTAATGTCACGATCTTCCCAATATTCATGTTGGCGTGCTACATAGCCTTGGGCGTCTACTTCAAGGGGCGGGGCGGGTATAAGGCCGTGGACCTTGATGACTCAGGTGGTGATGACTCAGGTGGTGATGACTCAGGTGGTGATGACTCAGGTGGTGATGACTCA
>CAZHJW010000151.1:4361-5984 GCA_964533265.1 uncultured Pedosphaera sp. | reverse complement strand
GTGATGGTGCCCTTCTATTTCAAAAATGAAATTTACTCGCCTTACGCGTTGATCGGCAAAGCCTTTGGAGGAGGCGCCCATAAGACTGCGGCGGTTCTATTTCTGATTGCTGGCACACTTGCCGCAGGAGTGCGTGTGTATGTCACCTGCATCCCATTGCAACTCATGCTCGATTGGTCGGTGGTTCCGGCAATTCTTTTATTCGTGGGGTTGTCACTGGTGTATACGTATGTGGGAGGATTGAAGGCGGTGGTTTGGACCGATGCAGTTCAGTTTTTTCTCTTTCTGGCCGGCGGACTCTTTGCGCTCTTCTACATTCCTACTCTCATTGAAGGCGGTTGGGGTGAGGCCATGGAGCTGGCGCGTGCTGAAGGGAAACTGGATTGGCTCAATACCAACTTTACTCTGGGCTCACCCTACAATATCTGGATGGGTATCTTGGGGGCAGGTATATTTGTGCTCTTTACCCATGGCATCGACCAGCTTGTTGCCCAGCGTGTATTGGCCTGTCGCTCGGTGGCTGATGGGCGCAAGGCGCTTCTCTTTTGTGCGGCAGTGATCCTGCCTATGATGCTGCTTTTTTTAATGGTCGGGGTGCTCCTTTGGGCGCATTACCAGCAGACGCCCATTCCATTAGAGATTCCCGAGAATTCTCTGGGCAAAAAACAAACTGATTATGTCTTTCCGATTTTCATGCTGGCCGAGGCCCCGGTGGGTGTTAAGGGACTGTTGCTGGTCGGCATTTTTGCTGCAGCCATGTCTTCAGTGAGTTCTGCCTTAAGCGCACTTTCTTCAGTCACAGTCATGGATTTGGGCATGGCAAAAAAGGAGGCGAGTGATGAGGACAAACTGAAAACCGGACGCGGGTGGACGCTTTTCTGGGGGGTGGTCCTAGTTGGGGTGGCCTTTGCCAGCCGCGAGGTGAAGTCGGTGATGGATGCGGCCTTTAGTCTGGTGGGGCTGGCCAGTGGTGGATTACTGGGAGGAGTGCTCTTGGCACTTACCCTAAAACAAGGCCGAGGAATGCCGGTCGTGATCGGTATGGGCGTTTCCCTGGTGAGCATGATTTGTATCAAATATGGCTTGAAGGAAGCCATCCACTGGCCGTGGTATACCGCCATTGGGTGCGGGATCACTTTGATGTCTGCCCTGTTAGCGAAAGTCGCGCTGGGGAGGATGAGTTACATCTCGTCACAAGATTTGTAGAACAGATATTCTTGATTCGGATATAGATACTAAGAAAACTCGTGTATGGAATTCGTCAAGAACCTTACAGGATCACTGGTCATTGGGCTGATCTTGGCCGGATTTGTGTTAGTAATTAATCCGGAAGCTAGAAAAGATGCTCTGGGGGTTTTGGCAGCCGGTATGATTTTGGCCCCCTCGGCTGTTGCTCTTATTTGGTTTTTCAAAAAATACCCAAAGCCCAGCACTCAATTTTTACTGATGTTTGGTTTACTCGGGGCATGTATCCTTCTTTCTTTGTTGTTCAATTTTCTTGGGCTAGAAACATTACGCGGAGTATTCGTAGTAGGTATAATTGCTTCAGTATTATTGATAATGACTTTGGCAGTCATCTGGGTTATGAGGCTTGGAAGTAAGGTTAATATTACTGGGGAAAAC
>CAZHJW010000151.1:0-4261 GCA_964533265.1 uncultured Pedosphaera sp. | reverse complement strand
GCGGGATGAGTTTCCTCTCACCCATTCAAACTCAAATGCCCCAAAGCAAGCAGTCCGTAAAAAGTGTATTCGCAATCAAGGTAGTCATCGGTCCAGTTGCCATGAAAGCCGCCGCCGGCATCCCAAAGGGTATCTACAAAATCAAGGCAACGTTCTGTCTCTTCCTCACTAAGGTGAACTTCCAATGCCGCCAGTGCGTGCAGTGCAGTGGCTGTCGTCAATAAATCGGGCATAGGAGCACCGGGCACCGCGACAAAACCGCCTTGTGGATGTAATTGGTCACGCAGCCATTTACCAACTTCATCATTTATGGGAAGGTGCAGGTTATTGAGCAAAACCACTGCACCGGCGGTCGGATTGGTGGAGCCGGTTGGGAGGTTGGGGTGATTATTCCACGCGTGGTCAGGTGTTTCCAAGGCTTTCAGGCTTTGCAATATGCGCAGAGGTTTAGGAGGGAGCTTGCCCAAGTCCTGATAAGCACCCAGCGCAAGGAAGGAGCCATAGGCGGTGCCGTGTTCTCTCTCAGGATTGTTGTCCCAACCTCCGCAGGGTTTACGAAAGGATTCCAGTCGGCCTAGCAGTGCCTTACGCAATCCCTTTGGCATCCGGTTTTTGCCAACCGTGCCCCAGCAGCGGGCCAAGCAGCTTAAATGTACTAGGTCGAGCTCTTCGCCTTCCTCATATTTCAGCAGGAACTGCTCCACCGCCGTCATATCCGGCTTGGCTTGAAACACCGCCAGAGCGTCCATTCCGAACACCGTGTAATAAAGGTCGCTTTCCCCAGCTCGATCCCGAAAGCCGCCATCTGGGTTTTGTTGGGAAGCCAGAAAGTTACGAACCAGATCGGTTGAATCACCCAGAATCTTGGGCGCTACACGCGCCACCTGCAGCATTTCAAGCCGGAGGCTCATTCAAAGAAAGCTACACAGAAGCCGTTTCGGCCTGCCTTTCGCGCACCTTGTCCAGTTCAGTGACTTGCTGGACTTCACTGCACCAGCCTTTGACCACTGTGTCATTGAAGATCTTGCCGATTACCCGACGCAATAGTCCCTTGAGGTTTGAGTTTTCCAGATCAGTCAAGGAACGAATCGCCAGTTCCTTGTAGGTTAGTTGTAGGTCTTTAGCTCGTTTTACAGCCTTGAGATCATTGTACCACCCCTCGACTTCCTGAAGGGAGATGCCCTCAGGCATTTGCCTTCGCCAAACTTGGGCAAGTTGCTCTTTTCGGTCATCTTTAGCTTTCTCGTGGGCTATAGCCAATAGCAGCGTGGGGCGTAAACCGGCTAAATCATTGCTCTCACCTTCTACACCCAGATCAGAAAGGTCATCACGAATCTGGTAAGCGATACCCAGATTCTCACTGTACTGGCCCAAAACTTCGGATACGTCCTGATATTTCTCCAGATCTGCATAGATGCAGCCCAGTTGCAGGGCGACTTCGAAAGCGGGAGCGGTTTTTTGGCGGAAGATTTCAATGACTTCCACCGACTTGAGTGGTTCGGGATTACGTTTCCAAATGAGTTCAGCACCTTGTCCGCGGCAAAGGTGTCGTTGCCCTTCAGCAGCCACCTGCAGCATGGCCGCGCGTTGCTCGGCCGAAACCGTTGTATCGGCAATTAATCGGTAACCTTCACCGATGAGTAAATCGCCCACGTTTAAAGCGACAGCGACACCGTATTCTTCATGCAACGTTTTTTCGCCGTAACGTTCAGTGTCTTCATCCTCAATATCGTCATGAATGAGGGAGGCCTTGTGAAAACATTCAATAGCTACAGCCACCTTCTTAAGGTCTTCAGGAACCGGCTTGGTTACATCATGCCGCAGGGCTTGAAAAGAAGCGGCTGTCAGGAAGGGTCGCCAGCGTTTGCCCGCTCGTGCAAGCCATTGCCGGGCAATCATCTCAGTATCCCCTTCACATTCTCCAATCACTGCATCGATTGATTCAGGGGTAAACCATTTTTCCACTTCCTCGTGCAATTGGCTTAAATCGAGGCGGCGTGTTTTATCGTCACTGGTAAGATGGATGTAATCCCAAATCCAATCCTCATCCACCGTGGTATCAATGCAATCATCCTGCAGGAGAGGAATTGCCACCCCGGGTACTGCGGCTGCCTCCATATACGGAAATGCGCGCTCCAGAACCGGAATGCAGGCTACCCCAACGATAGCATCAATCTTGCCGGTTTGTATGAGGCTCATCACGATGGCACTCCCTTCAGCTACCAGCGCGGCGTAGCCCAGCTTCTCCGCTTCATACTCCAAATCCTGAATACTACATAATCCACAGCTCTTGCAGAGTAGGCCGAATTCATCAAAGGGTGCGGGGCACTTGGCCTCTACTCGCAGGCATTTAGGGACCATTAACAGTCGGCGCTCAAATGGGACCGCGGCAAGCGTTTCGCGCCAAAGTTCATTATTGATGAGAATGCCGATGTAGTCGCGGTAGATTTCCTTTGAGTTCAGTGCCGCCACGAGCTTATCCGCGTGCACTTTGAGATCCTCCAAGGGAACAGGAGGCACCAGTGTTTGCTCGGCAACATAATGGCGCACCTCACGCAGGATCATTTCCCGATCTTCACGGGTCTGTGGAATATTCTCTTTCGGCTGCCGCAGCTTACGCTGTGGCACGACGCGGGGAATCTTCAATGGTGCGCTGGTTGTGGACATACAATCACTCGCCTGCTCCGGCTGCAGTGGGGTTTGCTTGGACGCGGATACTGCTGATATTGTTCAGGCGTGTCGACGCAAAAAGGGTTGCCTCGTCACGGAAATATAAGCTTTTACTGTCTAATAAACCCGTTTTGGCTGGGCTGCTTGCCAGGCTTTTTTTTCCACTTTTTTGACTGAATGGAGGTGGACGAATGCCCCTTTCTTGTTGCCCACAACAATATCAAGGAGGCCGTCTCCATTCACATCACCCGCGGCCACCTGTGTGCCCACCCCTGAATTATCATCAATCTGGTGTGGTATGTAGGTGACTTTGTCGTTCTTGCGGGTGAGCTCAAACCAGTAAAGGACCGCCGGTGCTCCCGGCTCGGCATCTTTTGCGGGGCCATGGGCCCAGAAGCGTTTACCAGTAATGATGTCGAGCAGACCGTCCCCATTAATATCAGCCAGGTCAATGGCGTGGAGCTGGCTGAACTTGACGCCGAAGGGGCTGTCCTCAGGTTTGCTGTTAATGATGGTGTTCTGTTTCCACTCAATCCCGTCACGGCCCTTGCGTTGCTCGAACCACGCGAGGCCGTAGCCGTGGGCGATGAGGCTGGTTATAACGTCAGCATCGCCGTCGCCATCCACGTCATAGGTGTACATCTGAGCACCACCGGCACCGAACGCGGCTGCATGAAATTTCCATGGGGTGCCATTGACCTTCTTGGGCTGCTCCCACCAGCCGGCTGCTTCCAGAATATCCTTACGGCCGTCTCCATTAATGTCGCCCGCGCCGTAGCCGTGAGAGTAGCGCTGCCACTTACCCTTGGTGGAGATGGAGACGAATTTCCATTCCTTAGTAGGATCAGACCAATCGGCCTCGCCATAGCCAAGATGGCCGCCCTGAAAAGCAAGCAACTCAGGCTTGCCGTCACCGGTAACATCCTCCAGTCGCGGCGATTCGCCGTCGGTAATCTTGAAAATGACATTGGCTTTCCAGAGGCCAGGCTTGTTCTTCGGGTTCTCGTACCAAATGGTTTCCTTGCCTGGCCAACCGAAGACGAGCACATCCTTCCAGCCGTCTGAATTAAAGTCGTAGGTGTAGGTAAGGAAGTTGTTGGAGTAACCATTGGTACCGCTCAACTCGCCCTTGTACCCTGGCACCTTGACCTTCTGGCCGCCCTTAGTGATCTCAAAAGTGTCCTTTGCGGGTACTTTGTCCGGATAAATAGTATGGCGTTTCTTGAAGTGCGGACCTGCATACCAGTAGGGGCCGACCACCACATCACCCTTCCCGTCATGATTAAAATCACCAAAGTGGCCGCCCTCAGCCCAGAAGTGCGGGGTGATATGATGCTTGGTCCACGTGTGGATTTTATATTCGGCGCCTGTCATGCAAAGAGATGACAACAGTAATACCACGAATGGGTGCTTAAACATGGGCAGGAGTGTGTGAGGACGGCTCAATCGGGTCAAGTGCTGCAAATAGGCGTGACGAGCCTGAAAATGGGAGTATTTTAGGCCAACTGAACGTCTACCCCTTTATGAAAACTAAACTGGTTTCCCTATTCCTTTTATTGGCCATCTTTGCCCCGTTTTTTCAGGCTCAGGC
>CAZHJW010000150.1:0-6000 GCA_964533265.1 uncultured Pedosphaera sp. | reverse complement strand
GCATATGCAAAAGGGCTTTACTGATAACACTCCCAAAACCTTTTATCGCGCCCCAGCCCAAATCAAGGAGTTGCTCTCCGGCTGAACTATCCGCCGCCTTCAACGTCCCAACCAACAAAAGAAAGAGAAATAGAAACATTAAACGGCTCATTATTTATCGATTTTACCTAAAACCTCGAAATTGGAAACTCTAAAAATCACATTCCCCGTATAACACCCATTATTTTGCACAGAAATTACATCACTTAAATTAGATTAATAATATTCATTCATTTGATTTATGACGTAAATCCTTCTACGTGGCTGCTTGACAAAAGGTTTTGTACGTATAGATTGCGCACCTCTTGCTTGTGGTAAACCCACACAAGTGAACCCCAACGTGCGATATAGTTACATCAATGGCTTCTAAACTGAACCTTAAGCAATGGACTGAGAAAACTTTGTCCAAAAATGACTGGAATTTTTCCCCTTACAAAACTTTACCGAAATCGGCTCTCAGTAGAGTTTTTCTATGGGAACTGGATCGTGAATTAGGCAGTGGCAAAAATACCTTCAATCATGATGCTGATAACAGAAAGTGGCTCGCGGAAGTGGCCAAAGGAGACTACGAAGATCTGCCAGTAGCAAATGTAGCAGCAAAGAATGGATTAAACTTTAAAACCAGCAAGGAGGGTTCGGCCTTGGGATCCGGAGGTAACAGCACTCTGCATGTAATGCAGATTAACTGGCATTGCAGCCAGCAAGAATTGGTGGAGGCATTTACCGAATGGCTTGAGGAAAACCACGACACTCCTTACACTCCTTTCCCAAGCAACACGCGCGGGCGCCCTCGCCACCAGTTTACCTTGCTGGAGAAAATCTCGATTCATCGATTCCATCAGATCGGATATTCAGGTGGTCCCAAGTTTTTCAGGGAAAACGCCAAGGACAAATACAAAAGCGGCCTTAGGAGAATTAACTGGACGCTTGCTCAACGGGAAATGAACCTCCACCTGAAGAGACGATCCAAGGAACTGGACCGAATCTCAAAGACAGCAGGCAAGAACTGGAAGAAGCTGCTCTACGGCTAAGCTTTAAAGAATCAGTACTCAAGCCCTGCCCGTTCCGGGTAGGGCTTTTATTGTTGGGATCTACTGCTTGATCCCGTCTTTATAAACTGACTCGCGACGTTTCTGCCCCTTGGTATCAAACAGCAATATTGTGCCTGAACCATTGGTTACCGTCGACGCAACACCACCGGATATAGCCCAAGTTTTTGCATTAAGACATAAGCCATTTCGAAAGTTTGCCTCCAGCATCAGTTGACCATTGGGATACCAGGAGCGCTGCAATCCATTCCTCTGTTTCTTGACCAGATTATACTCTTCATGGATTTTCCCTGAAGGATACCAACGTTGGAAACGCCCATGCTCCAAGCCATTCTTTATCCCAAACTTCAGGCGAACCCCGGCCTCCACAACATCATACTCACCGTTAAAAGGTTGTTTTGTAACTGGATGAACATAGAGCGTTCCTTGATTAGTTTTCACAGGTTCTGGCCTAACCAATCCAGACGAGCCAACTGCACCCCCTCCCATTGAGCCGCACCCTCCCCAAATTAAGCCTGCAAAAATAAATAACCCCCACATATATTTCATAAATTAATCTCCTTCACGGATTACAAATAGCTGGGACACGAGCATGTCCCCCTCCCATTGCCCAATGATTTTGCGTCCCTCAACCTGTTCCTCTTGAGACATTTGCTCAGCCAAAGCCGGTAGGTTTTTAATGGCATCAGGCTGATCCTGTAGCGCTGCCCGACCCCACCACACAAAAACCTCCTTACGGTCAATCGTTAGACCGCCTTGCCCACGAAGGATCATCAAGCCCAAATTAAACTGTGCAGAGGCATGACCCTGATTAGCCGCATTACGATACCACCTTGTCGATTCCTCAAGGCTCTCCTCATCCTTTGCCCTCTCTTGCAGGAATACAGCCAGATTGTTTTGAGCCTCCGCATGGCCACGCTTGGCGGCAAACAGATAACGTTCAATCAATTCTTGAGTCTTATCGCCCGGGTTTTCATTTGTTTCTTTAAGCCGCGCCAAGTTATAAGATCCATGTATGCTCCCTCCCGCAGCAGCTTTTTGGTAATGTTTCATTACAGCCTCCTGCGACTCTCCAGCCTTCTCAGCCATGGCTCCAAGATTATTCGATGCCTCGGCGTGACCCTGTTCAGCAGCTTTTATATAGAGCTCTCTGGCCCTGCGGTGATTGCTTTCCATCCCTCGCCCTTCCTCATTGCAAATCCCAAGATAATACAAGGCCCCTGCGTGGCCTTGATTAGCTGCTTTCGTTACCCATTGAAGAGCTCCAACACCGTTCTTGGCCACTCCTCCAATTCCCAAAATGTGCAGTGCTCCTGCCTCATATTGTGCCTGCGAATCTCCGTTATTGGCAACATCGATAATATCACGCAGGTTACGAGGAGAAGCAGGCCAACCTTCCTCCAGATATTTCTTTAAAGGCCGATACTCCTCAATCGCTCTTTTGGCGACGGCTGTTTCGTGTACATGAAACGCGTTCACCGCCACCGACCGCTCAAACTCAGTCGTGCGTGCCATCCAATAAAGAGCCTGGTTCAGATCACGCTTAACTCCACGACCCTCAATGTAAATCTGAGCCAAACGCATTTGTGCTCCATACACATAATCTTTCTTCCCGCTCTCATACTCGGCACGGTGATCATTTTCCGCCGCTCGTTTGTACCAATAAACCGCCTGCTTTAAGTCGGGTGCGGTGCCTTGCCCCGTATCATAACGCAGGGCAAGAAAATACTGACCCCGGCCATTGTCATTCTCTGCAGAACGTTTGTGCCAAATGAAAGCTTTTTCTCTATCCTGCTCTATACCTGAACCATTAAATAGCCTCATAGCAATGTTGTTTTGCGAAACGTCATTGCCGCGCTGTGCCGCCTTCAGGTACATTTCTGAGGCTTTCTCTCCATTTTCACCTCCTCCTGCACGACCGTTTCCATGCATCCACCCCACATTATTGATCGCCCCCGGGTGGCCTTGCGCGGCGGCTTTTTGATACCATTCCATTGCTGCAACATCGTTTTTGGCCATGCCGTTTCCCTTTTGGTGCCGAGCCCCGATCAGAAACTGCATCGCTGAATAACCTGCTTTCGCTCCAGGCATGTGCCACTTAATGGATTCAGTAAAATTACGCGGCCCCAATCGAGTAGTTGCCAGCAGATTACCCACAAGCAACTGTGCCTGACGGTCACCGCCTTCAGCCGCATCCATCAGCTTAGGCATTATTTTACGATATTGACGAACGGCTTTGGTCCTTTGGCGGTGAGTTCCCTTACCATCCCAGTACTGATCAGCCTCTTCCACGGTCGCGATAGGATCGCCCAGCTCAGCTCCCTGGCGATTCAAGGCCAGTGCCTTGACTCGGTCCTGCTCCAATCCTCCCCATCCACGGTAATAGAGAAGCGCCAACGCCACCATCGCTTCGGTGTTCTTTTCTTCCACCAATTTGGGTAACGCTTGTACGGCTGAGGCAAATGCCTCATCACTTTTCTTCACATCCGGATCTGTGCCGGTGCCATATCTATACATCCGCCCAAGGTGATATTGTCCCAAACCATACCCGGCTGCCGCCGACTTTTTGGCATAATCAAAGGCCCCCTTAAGATCGACCGGGGTTCCTACACCAAAGACCAATAATTGACTGAGTTGATACTGAGCCCCAGCATTTCCTTCTGCTGCCTGTTCTTTAAGCTGAGAAAATTTTGCCTCTAGAACTGGATCGGCCTCTTTGAGTTCGGCAGATAGGCCGTCACCCCGCGTCGGCTGCAGTTTTGAAACCTCGTCACTCGGCAGAGCGAATACTAAGACAAACAAACCGAATACAAGTAAACCATTAACCCGAGAGAAAACTGCCAACCTCATGGAGGAAAGCATGGGACATACCTTGAAATTTGTCGCGCGAAATGTAATTGAATTATTCGCTCCCTTGGCGAAGCAGTGTGGCCCGATAATCATGGTACACATACGTTTGCACATCCACCACTTCCACCCAACGACCCTGAAGCTGGACAGTGGTGCCATTCACCGTAATCCGCTCGCCCTGCTGATATTCCTGCCTCTTCACCAGTTCCTGTTCCCGGCGATCAAATTTTTTCGAAAAAACCACCAACGTTGCACCAAGCTTTCCAGCCAGTTTGTGAAGATGATTTATGCGCGGAGAACCGGAGGTGTTGAACTCGGATGAACCCAGAATTTCCCACCCTCCCTGAGTATGAGTCTTTACACGCTCATCATGGTTTCGCGGCAGAACGTTTTGTATTGAGGGAACTGTTTGCTCATCGGGATTCTGCTCAGATACCTCAATTTGTGCTACGTAATTGCGACCGTAGTAATCAGTCGAAAGCCGATCCAAAATGGCGGTGCATCCGCAGAGCAATATACATGGGAAACAAAACCAACGCATTTGATACGTAAACGTACTAACCGCATGTTGCGTGTCAACCCCTATTAAAAAAGAAGCCGCCAACGAGAAGGAGTGGGGGTATCCCGTTGACGGTTTAATTGCGGACATTATAGGGGGACATCCGCGGCCGAGTTATTAACAATATTTTTCATAAAATGTCAATAACTTGCGCGAGCTAACTTTCCAAGGTTATCCCCGGAAATACGAAATATTTGCAATTCATTGATCTTTTTGGCCCCAAGACTCTCATAGAAATCGATTGCATTTTGATTCCAATCCAATACCACCCATTCAAATCGAGGGCACTCTCGTTCAACGGCAATCTGAGCTAAATACGCCAATAGAGCCTTTCCTATGCCTTTTTGGCGATACTCAGGTTCCACATATATATCCTCCAAATATAACCCGGATCTCCCCTTAAACGTGGAAAAATTCTCAAAAAAGACCGCGAATGCAGCTGGCTTTTCCTCCCATTCAGCAATAAGAGCTTCGGCACTGGGCCGATTCCCAAAGAAGGATTCGCGTAAAATCGCTTCGTCAGCCATCACTTCATCGGATAATTTTTCATATTCTGCGAGACCACGGATGAATTCAGCCAACAAACTCACGTCGCCCTCGTTGGCCGGGCGTATATTCAATAATTCATTTTTTGCGAATTTCATTTTGTTTTGATCATTTTATACGTGTAGCCTAATCCTCGGCAACGAGTTAAATTCCCCCTCCATAAGAGTTTTTGTTAGGTGACAGAATTCCCGTTTCAGATCAGTATTATTGGATACAAAAGAGTCTCGTATTAAAAATGATTCCTAAAAAACATAACAGAGCCTTCACTTTGGTGGAGCTGTTGGTGACCATAGGTATTATCGGCCTTCTGGCCGCCCTGTTGCTACCAGTACTCTCCCAATCAAAAGTTAAAAGCAAACGAATCCAGTGCCTTTCGAACCTCACTCAAATAGGGCGTGCACTTTACGCGTATGGCAACGATCACGGCGGACGACTACCTTGGCAAATTCTCCCGAGCGATCAAAAAGTGGAATTGGGCGGCATGTGGACCGATTTCACCATAGATCCTGGGGCTATTTTCTCACTGCCTCCGTTGAAATCAGAAATCGGCACCGTAAAAGTGCTCCTTTCCCCTTTGGACCCCGAACGAGCGGCAGCCAATGAAAGTGCGCAACTGAAATGGGACAAATTTGATCCTACCACCGGGGTGATCATTCCTTCCGATGCCATAAGTTACCTCTTGGCAGAGGGAGGTGATCTGGGGAGACCATCAACCGTTCTGGCGACTACCCGGAACTTGAGCAAATGTGATCTTGCAGAAGCCCGCTGGGTGGGAGCTGATGAATACCCGATCCCCCGTGACGCCATGGCAGGTCTTATGAAAGGCAAAGGCAATGTGGTTTTGGGAGACGGGAGTTCCCATTTATCGAATGACTCAGACTTGGGCCCAACAGGCCGGTTTACGCGTGAACATCAAATATCCAGTGGAGGCAAAACCAAGGGTGCAGCTTCCACCGT
>CAZHJW010000149.1:0-6050 GCA_964533265.1 uncultured Pedosphaera sp. | reverse complement strand
AGACGATCCCTGATTCAATCGGCCATCATGCCGAGTGGATAAAGGCCTGCAAAGAGGGTGGGCGTTCCACAAGTGATTTCAGTTATTCGGGGCCTTTGAGCGAATGCGCGCTATTGGGGATTGTGTCTCATAGGGTGGGGAACAAGAAGCTGGATTGGGACTGGAAAAACATGAAGGCCAAGGGGCATCCTGAAGCGGATCGTTATATTCAACATCAATACCGGAGCGGTTGGGCTTTGTAGGGGCAACTTCGACTCGACAATTCGGTTATTTTATTCACAATTCTCACGTTGCGTTGGGGGGGGGCAACCGCTTTGCCAGCTTTGAATAAATTCGATTCATTACGCGCAGTTTTACGTGATTACGAGTCCTGCCTCGTCGCTTATTCTGGTGGGGTTGACTCGGTTTTGCTTGCGGTAGTTGCGTATGAACAATTAGGAGACCAAATGCTGGCGGTCATAGCTGACTCCCCTAGTTTGCCGCGCAGAGAACTTGCTGAGGCGAAATCTTTGGCACAGCAATTTGGCTTTCCCTTGAAAATTTTACGTACGTCTGAATTCGAGAACCCTGACTATGCAGATAATCCAATAAACCGTTGCTATTATTGTAAACATGAACTTTTTACACATCTAGAGGAATTGGCCATAGAACGCGCAATGAGTGTAATAGTCTATGGAGAGAATTCAAGTGACGCGGGTGATTGGCGCCCGGGTTCTCATGCGGCCAAGGAATTTAAGGTACGAGCACCGCTCAAGGAGGCGGGTTTGTCGAAAGATGAGGTGCGCGCTTTATCAGCAGAACTAGGGTTGCCAACGGCAGAGAAGCCTCAAATGCCATGTCTGAGTTCCAGGGTTCCATATGGCGAAGAAGTCACGAGGGAAAAGGTCGGAATGATTGAAAACGCTGAGTATTCATTGCGTGATCTCGGTTTTAGCGAAGTTCGAGTTCGTCATTACGAAGAGGGTCCGACGGCCAGCATTGAGGTGCTTCCCCAAGACTTATCTAGATTAAGGGAAGAGGAAACCTTTGAGCAGGTTTTTGCGTCTTTTGTTGAGATTGGATATGAGAAAATAACGGTCGATGAGCGCGGATACCGTCGCGGAAGCCTAAATCCTGAAAGAGTAGAATCATAATGGCAGTATTCAAATATACAGCGCGCGATGAAGCCGGGAAACAAATGACCGGGACGGTTAATGCGGCCGATCGGAATGGGGCGGTGGAGCAAATTACGAAACAACGGTTAATTCCGGTTAATGTATCTGAGGATGGGGGGAAAGCCTCCTCGAAAACAGTGAAGAGCGCGACGGCAATTTCAGACGAAGGTCCGCGCCGCAGGAGCCGGAGAAAGCCCAATCAACGGGACTTGGCGAACTATACCCGTCAACTAGCTAATCTTCTCAAGGCTGGCATGCCTTTGACTGGAGCCTTGAGCAGCATGGTTAATATTGAGAGTGGTGGCGTACCTCCAAGTGTTACTGAATCCTTGCTTCATGAAGTGCGCGAAGGCCGGAACTTATCTGCAGCCATGGCGGCTCATTCGGATATTTTTCCAGAAATGTACATTAACATGGTTAAAGCGGGTGAAAGCGGCGGGTCTCTGGTGGAGGTGTTAAAGCGTTTGGCTGATCACTACGAGAGATTTGCCGAAGTACAGCAGAAGGTGGTGTCTGCGTTGGTTTATCCAGCCTTTGTGATGGGGCTAGGATTTATTCTTATCTTTGTTTTCATGAGTTATATCCTCCCAAAATTCATGACGATATTTGATGGGATGAAGGTCGCACTGCCTCTTTCGACGCAAATCCTTCAGAGCCTAAGTGACTTTTTCTCTGCTTGGTGGTGGCTGGTTTTAGTTATGATTGGGATGATAGGATTTATAATGAGGGCTTATTTTTCCAGACCGGCCGGCCGTGAACGGTTGCACCGTTGGGTGCTCGAAGCGCCAATGGTAAAGAAAATCGTTCGTCCTACAATGTTTGGCCAGTTCGCACGCACGCTGGGAGCATTGCTGCGTAACGGAGTGCCGGTTTTGACAGCATTAAAGATTACTGAAAGTGTGGTGCAAAATGTTGTCCTTCAGGAGGCGATTGCGCTGACCCGGGAGGGCGTAACTGACGGTAAAACAATCGCTCAACCTCTGGCGAAAAGCGGGGTATTTCCCAAGTTGATGGTGGATCTCGTTCATATCGGTGAACAAACAGGGGATGTTCCAGCGGCCTTGGAGAATCTCGCAGAAACATACGATAATGAACTGACTGTGAACTTGCGGGTTGTAACAACATTGATTGAACCTATCCTGATTGTGTTCATCGCGGGAGTGGTGGGATTCATGCTGGTGGGTGTTTTACAGGCGATGTTCAAGATTACTTCAACGATTGGTAAATGAGGCGCGGATTTACATTAATCGAACTAATGGTGGTAGTAGCCATAATGGGTGTGATTCTGGGGATCAGCATCCCGGCTTTTCGATCTATAAAAGAAAAGGCTCCCTTGGAGCAGGCCATTAGTGATGTGGAGGCTGCCTGCAGAACTGCCCGATCAAGAGCAATATTGGGTAAAAGAGTGATGGAGGTATACTTGAATGATGTTGAGGATATGGTTGCCCTTAGTACCGCGTCTCGCTCAGTAATGGGCACGGACTTGGACACAGGACTGGAAGCCAGGCAGGCTGAAGTTGGTGAAGAAATCGGGCGATTCGAGTTGACGGCTGATTTGGAAATTATTGCCCCTCGAGGAGATGATTTTGATGGAGAATTGCGTTTGCGGTTTTATCCCAATGGCACGGCTGAGCCGGTTGAACTGCGTGTTTCTGAAGCAGTCGGGTCTTATCTGCTTGCGGTGGATCCAGTTACGGGTCAAACCACAGTAGTGAACGAGGAGGATCTGTGACGCGGTTTAATCTGAATAGACAGGCAGGTTTCACGCTTTCTGAGGTACTGATTGCGGTGGCGATTTTTGTGATCGCTATTTTTGCTATATTACAGTTGGTCAATCAGAGCATCCAGTTGGTGAGGGCAATGCAGGAGCAACGGCCTGATTTGGGGGCTTTGGCCGGTAAAACATTGATAGAGCTGCCTGCTCCAGATGGAGAGCTGTCTTCAGGGTTGTCGGATCCTGTTGATGAGGATTTTGGGGGCAATGGGGGAGGGGATTTGGCTCTGTACCCCGATGCTCAATGGCAACGTGATTTATTCGCTGTGGATGCAACCAATGGCTTCTATCAGGCGTCTATTTTAGTGAATGAGATAAATCGGGATGGTACAGATTCAGATTATGAGTTACGTTTCCTTATGTTCCGGCCGGATTTGGCAAAGGCGGAACTGAGCGGAGACGCTGGCACGACAGGTGGATCTGGAGGACGATAAATGAAAAGTGAAATGAAAATTAAGAAGGCAGCATTTACGCTGGTTGAGACAATTGTGGCAGTCGCGATCCTCTCGCTGGTGCTCACGTCGGTATACGGTGTGTTCTTTTCTGTTTTGAACACCACCAAAAAAGGTGCAGAGGCTGCGGTGGACGTTCAGCGCCAACGGATTGCACTCAAGACGATTGAGGATGCCTTAAGCGGATTGGTTTACTACGAGCAGAATCAGGCCATATACGGTTTTATGGCTAATACTGAGGATTATGATTATCCCAGTATCAGTTTCGTGTCCCGCGTGCCTCCGGATTTTTTGGGTAACAAAGATTTTGGATCCGAACGGCTCAGGCGCATCACTTTTCAGGTTGAGGATGATGAGGATTTCGGAAGGTCACTTGTAATGTACCAGTATTCAACCCTGCAGCCTATCGATCCTCTGGAAATTGAAGACCCCAGTCGATGGGTTTTGGGGCAGGATTTGGATACGTTTCTGATGGTTTTCTGGAGCACAATTAATGGGGAATGGGTTTATGAATGGACAGAGACCAACTCGATTCCAACCCGGATAAAATTTGAAATGGCCTACGCACGAGCTGACGGAAGTCCTGCTTTGGCTGAGGACATGCAGAAACGGGAGGTAGTGGTTTTTTCTGAAAGCATAACCCAAAAAATGCAAAATCCGACGCTCCCTGCTGCAAAAGGTGGCAGTTCGCGTGGTAGAAGTAGCGATAGAAGCAGGAGTTCATCCTCTAGCCGCAGAAAACCTACGCAAGCGGAGATTGATGCCTACCGTAAGAGGATGGCTGAAAGGAATAAAGGGCGAGACGACGGTAGAGGTCGAGACGACAGTAGAGGGCGAGGTGATGGTAAAAGCCGGTATACTGATGCACAGAAAGCAGAATACCGTAAAAAAATGGCCGAACGGTATGCTCAATGGAAGAAAAGCCAAGGGAGTGGCGGAGGGAGTCGGTCTGGAGGCAGCACATCAGGAGGCAGCACTAGCACATCAGGAGGCAGCACTAGCACATCAGGAGGCAGCTCATCTGGAGGCGGAACTGCCGGAGGAGGTCTTACGGGCATCCCTGGTTACAACACAATCAATGATGCAATTATTGATTATGCTGCATTGAATGATGGGGAGCCTCCAGAAACCCTGGAGCAGTTGACGGAAGATGGGTATTTAACAAGTCTTCCAGACCCACCCTCAGGAACCATGTGGGTGTTAAATCCCGATGGGACTTTAACGTATCAAAGGCTGTAATTCTCGTTACGAACAAGATAGGGGTTTATTCGTGTTAACCGATATCAGACGGTTAGATTCAAAGAAAATTGTACCGCGACAGCGTGGAGTGGCTTTACTTGTGGTATTGGCTTTTGTGATTATTTTGGCAGTATTGGCCTCTGTTTTTGCTGTTAATATGCAGGTTGAAGCCAAATTAGCCCGGAATGCTGATGCTGGAACCGAGGTAGAGTGGCTGTGTCGGTCAGGTGTTGAGATGGCAAAATATGTTTTGAGCCAGCAAATGGCCGATACGCAGCAACCCTATGATTCGCTTAGCCAAAGTTGGGCTGGAGGGCCGGGAAACACCAATGGGTTAAATCCTCTGCTCGACAGCATAGACCTGACCGATAGTGCTTGGGGTGAAGGTACGCTTCTAGGTTTACTTTATCCGGATGAAGATCCGGGGGAAGGTTACCGGTGTTCCATTGAGATTATGGATATGGAGCGAAAGTTTAATATTAATCGGGCAGCTGAACGCTCCATGGGGCGCTATCCTCTCGAGCAGACTTTCGAAATGATGGGGGTTGATGTCTCCCTGATACCTTATCTGGTTGATGCGATTATTGATTGGCGCGATCAGGATAGTGCGGTTGGAGTAAACGGTGCTGAGAGTGAATATTATGAGCCCTTGGGATATTTGGCTAAGAATGGGCCTATTGATGATCTCCGTGAACTATTGCTCATCAAGGATATCACCCCGGAAATGTATTGGGGCAACGCTACAAACTCACTTGCAGCTGGCACGGTTCCGACGGTCGTCGAAGAGGAAGGTGAATCATTAAACTACAACTATGCCTTGGTGGATTTATTTACGCCCCTTTCTTTGGGCTACATTAACATCAATACCGCGCCAGCTGAGGTGCTGCAACTTGTACCGCTTCCCGGCAACCCGGCAGTCACAGCCGAGGAAATTGTTAGAGTTCGGGCTGGGCTGGACGGGATTGAAGGCACTTATGACGACGATCCTTATGATACTGTTAGCCAGTTGCAACTGGTGCCAGGGTTTACGCGTGATGCTGTGTCAAATGCGTCCCGCTTCTTTAGTGTTCGGAGTAGTACGTTTGAAGTAAAGGTAACCGCTTCAGTGCGCGGTCAGGAGAGGATTCTGGTGGCGGTATTGCAGCGCAAAAATCCGACGGATATAAAGATTCTCTACACTTATTGGGAGTCATGACCCATCGGATAATGTTTGTTACCGGCACAGACACCGGCTCTGGCAAGACGGTGTTGTCGGCCTTGCTTCTCCAGCACTTAAGATCCCAAGGGGTGAACGCATTGGCCATGAAGCCGGTGTGTACCGGGCCTCGGGATGATGTTCATCTTCTTCAATCAATTCAGGGGAATCAATTGAGTGATGATTTGATTAATCCCTTTTACTACAAGGAACCTGCAGCGCCGGTGGTGGCATCC
>CAZHJW010000148.1:0-6068 GCA_964533265.1 uncultured Pedosphaera sp. | reverse complement strand
GGACAAGTTTTCCGTGTTCAGCCAAGTCTCGCAATTAGCCTTGAGCCCTCCGTTGAGTGCCTACCACCAACTACTGAGTGCGACCATCGACTTTCTGCAACAGCAGAAATCACGAGGTCAACGTCACGTTGTGGTGGACCAATCCAAGCTCCTTGCTTTAGCCAGTCTCAATCTCGAAAACCCTGCGGACACGAAGGATAATCTCCCTGCCTCTGTAGGGACTATGGTGGGCACAAAAGCCGATTCATTTGTCGACTTACGCCAAATGGTGCTTGGCTGCACACAGTGTCAAAACCTCGTATCATCGCGTAAAAACGTGGTTTTTGGAGTGGGGAATGAGTCAGCAGATTTATTGTTCGTTGGTGAAGCTCCAGGGGAGGATGAAGACGAGCAGGGTAAACCGTTTGTCGGCAAAGCCGGCCAACTCCTCACCAAAATTATCGAAACCATGGGGTTAAAGCGTGAGGATGTTTACATCGCCAACATTCTCAAATGCCGGCCAGATACACCTGGTAAACGCTTTGGCAACCGTCCTCCGACCCCCGATGAGATGACCACCTGTTCCCCGTGGCTGCACCGTCAGATTGAATTCATTCAACCCAAAGTAATTGTGGCCTTGGGCAAAACCGCGGTGGAAGGTTTGCTCGAGCAACAAGTGGCTATCACGCGCTTTCGCGGAACTTGGCAAACCTATCGTGATATCCCGCTGATGCCGACTTTCCACCCTGCCTACCTTTTGCGCAAGCAGTCGCTCACTGAAAAACGAAAGGTCTGGGAAGACATGCTCTCTGTTATGGCAAAACTGGATTTAACCATTAGTGAGAAACAGCAGGGCTTCTTCCTGCCCCGCTAGGCTTTTAGCTCGTTTTTCGGGTCTTTTTTTGATAGGTAGAGCGCATGCCCTTAAAGCAGACATTCGGATTTCTGGGTGCAGGTCGTATGGCCTCGGCCCTGGCCGGTGGCATGGTGCAGTCCGGCTTGTTGAAAGGCCGACAATTGGTTGCGAGTGACGTGGTTTCCAGAACTTTAAAGGAGTTTACCAAAGCTACCGGAGGAAAGGCTCTCAAATCCAATAGCGAAGTTTTACGCAAGGCCGATGTGGTGATTATTGCGGTGAAACCACATCAGGTAATGCATTTACTGAGCACTCTAACTTCTGAGGCCAAGTCTCTTCATCTTTTCATCTCAATTGCTGCCGGAGTCACCCTGGAGCAGTTAGAAGAAGGTCTCGGAGCTAAAGTTCGCGTCATACGTGTCATGCCAAACACCCCGGCACTGGTGGGAGAGGGAGTAGCAGGGTTTGCTCGTGGCACTCGCGCCAAAGTTGCAGATGCCAAACTCACACAGCAAATGCTCGAATCAGTCGGCTTGGCGGTGGAGGTCCCCGAACGGCTGATCAATGCGATTACCGGCTTAAGCGGCAGTGGGCCGGCCTATGGCTTTCAAATGATTGAGGCCATGAGTGATGGAGCAGTCGCAGCAGGCTTGCCCCGCGAACTGGCCACACCACTAGCCGCACAAACACTGTTGGGTGCTGCAAAAATGGTATTGGAAACGGGTGAACACCCCGCCAAACTCAAGGATATGGTCACCAGCCCAGGTGGCACCACCATTGAAGGTCTCCACGAGATGGAGGCAGCAGGTGTTCGTGATGGACTAATGAATGCGGTACGTGCTGCTGCCGATAAAGCAGCAAAGATCGGTTGAGACATGGCTTTTCCAGCCCCATCAGAAAAGCAGGCGAAGGTGTTGTGGTTTTCCATCACAGCACTTGCTATAGCAGTGTTTCTGGCACTATTGGCATTGATGTTTTACGGCTTTGCCTGGCTTCTGGACCGGCTTTCGCCCGTATTATTGCCATTGGCCGTAGCGGGTATTCTGGCATTTCTCCTCAATCCGTTGGTGAACATATTTGAAGAAAAAACGTCAGCCAAGGTAAGCAGTTTATTTGATAAAATACGTAATCCAAAACGCGTTAAGGCAATCATTCTGGTCTTCATTATGGCCATTGGAATTATCAGCACTGTGACAGTGGTTGTGCTGCGTACGGTGGTGCCGGATGTTATCCAACTCGGGAAAGATGCTCAAATCGAGCAGCTTGAGCAAAATACCAAGAACTGGCTTCTCAAGAATCAGAAGACAGGTTGGGGGAAATTTATGCAGCTCAACCAGGTCGACGTGAAGAAGCTGGACCTGCAAAGCCTGATACAGGTGGATGCCGTTAGCTTTAAGGAGCTTTCAGCAAGAGGTCTATCCAACGCAGTTGCTTGGATCGGCATGCTGGCAGGAATGGCATTAGTTCCAGTTTACGTATTTTATTTCCTCCTCGAAGCCCAGACCATCCAACGCAAGTGGAGCGATTACCTGCCACTCAAGGAATCCAAGTTTAAGGAGGAAGCTGTCTTCGTATTGGAATCGTTTAATGACTGTCTGGTCGTTTTTTTCCGTGGGCAGGTCCTGGTGGCGATCACCGTAGGCATTTGTCTTGCAATCGGATTTTCTCTGATCGGTCTGCCCTACGGAATATTACTAGGCCTGATGGCGGGGGTCGTGGGGATCATCCCGTATTTCGGTGTGATTGTCTCAACTGTTCCAGTACTTATCCTTTCACTAACTCAAGGTGAAAAAATGTCGGTCATGGGCATACAAGGTGCCGAGCTGGGAATGTATGCGCCCATTGTGGCCATGGCGGTTTGTGCGGTCGTGCTTTTCCTCGAGAAAACAGTAATCCAGCCCAAAATCATTGGAGATAGGGTGGGAATGCACCCGGTGGCTGTTATCATCTCGGTATTAATGGGCACCACGTTGGTAGGTGGAGTGATTGGAGGTCTACTGGCTATTCCGGTCGCCATGGCTCTTCGCGCAGTCCTTTTCCGATACGTTTGGATCAAACGCCAAATACCTCAAAAAGCCGTCCAAATGGAAGCTCTCTAGGAGTCCATTAAGTGTGGCAACACCCCAGGAATTCCTCGCACATCAACCGACTCCATGCCGGCGGCAAGGATGGCTTGCAGTCCGATGTCGGTGTCTTCATATGCCCGGCATTCCTCAACCGGCACACCAAGAAGCGCAGCAGCTTTTAAAAAAGTATCGGGTGCGGGCTTATGATTTTCAACATCATCAGCGGTGACCACCGCACCAAACCAATCTAGAATTCCCAACCCTTCCAAGAGTGGCCTAATGTATTTGGTGCGCCCGCCGGTAGCGACCGCCATGGGAACATTCCCTTGTGCTGCGCGCGCAATGGAAGCAATGGGTTCAATGAGTTTCGCCTCAGGCATGAGAGGAATATACGCCTCCTCTTTTTGGCGCGAAACTTCCGCAGGATCAAAATCCAAGCCCTGCTCATCCTTAAGCATTTGCAGGATTTTTACCGATGGAATGCCCCCCATGGCATAGTGACGCTTTTCGGAGAACTCGATTCCATTCCTCTTGCATACGATATCCCAAGCGCGCCAATGCAGCGGCATGGAATCAACGAGCGTCCCGTCACAATCAAAAATAAGTGCTCTAGGTTTCACAAATTCAAACCTCGATTGCCGCAAGTTTTTCCTCAAGATCATGCTGCACGAGGGAATGAACCATCTCACTGATTTCCCCTTCCATGAATTGAGGCAGGCTATGTAGGGTGAGTTCGATGCGGTGATCACTTACCCGGTTTTGCGGGAAATTATAAGTGCGAATACGTTCATTGCGCTCGCCGGTCCCTACCTGTGATTTGCGTTTTGCGGCATATTTTGCCTGCTCCTCAGCCAACCGTTGATCCAATAATCGTGATCTTAACACCTTCAAGGCCTTGGCCTTGTTTTTATGTTGTGATTTCTCATCCTGACAAGTGACCACCAAACCAGTTGGTTTGTGGGTAATGCGTACCGCTGAATCCGTCGTATTAACACTCTGTCCCCCGGGTCCACTTGATCGGTATACATCCACCTCCAGCTCTGTGGGATCAATTTCCACATCCACTTCCTCAGCTTCCGGAAGAACCGCCACCGTCACCGTGCTGGTATGAATACGACCACTTGCTTCCGTAGTCGGCACCCTTTGGACACGGTGGACTCCACTCTCAAATTTCATGAGTTTGTAGGCCTCTTCACCATTGAGAGAGAAAATCACCTCCCTGTAGCCGCCCAGCTCAGCTGCATTCCCCTCCATCAATTCATGACTCCATCCCTGAGCAGTAGCGTAATGGGTATACATCCGGTAAAGGTCGCCAACAAACAAGGCCGCTTCATCACCGCCTGCGCCAGCACGAATCTCAACGATGGTGTTGCGCGAATCGGCCGGATCTGGGGGAACCAAGCCAAACTGCAGCTCTTTTTCTAATCGAGGAACTTCTTCTTCCAAGGAAGCGATTTCTTCAGCCGCCATCTCAGCCATCTCTTCATCCTCCCCTGCGATAAGAGCCCTATTCTCCTTAAGTTCATCTTGGGCCTTAACCAAGCGCCCCCCCAAGCCGACCAGCTTCTTAAGGCGCGCGTACTCGCGGCCCAATTCTTGTGCCCGTCGATTATTTTCAAATACCTTGGGGTCACCCAGCTCAACCTCTACATCAGCCATTCGTGATGCGAACTTTTCAATGTGCGGTTGAAAATCCATGGCGGGTAAAAAGAAACCACCCGCCAAGAAAATCACCGGCGGGCGGTTGAAAAATCAAACGGGTTACTTCTTTGACTTGGAAGCGCGGGCCTCGGCTATCGCCTTGGCCTTCGCAGCGCGTTGCTGGAATTTATCCACACGCCCGGCCGTATCTACAAAGGTCTGCTGACCGGTATAGAACGGATGAGAAAAGCCGCTGATACCCATCGAACAAAGCGGGTACTCCTCTCCTTCAAAGGTCCCTTTTTCCTTAGTGGGCGCACAGGAACGGGTGAGAAATTCGTCGCCCGTTCCCGTATCGCGGAAAATAACCGGGCGGTAGTTCTCTGGATGAATGTCTTTCTTCATTGTTAATCCGAGCTGAATTAAGGCGCAGGAAAATAACAGGCAACCCCGCCAAAGCAAGTGAGAAATAGATTATTTCTCGGCAGGTTCAGTCACAATTTCGCCCTCACGCTCCCGTTGAGGCATGATGGCACAGGCGTTTTTGCAGCCGAAAAAACGGCTGAGAATATAGCGGTTGCGGCTAATCAAAGCATACACCTTTTCGGCAATCCATATAACCCCAGGAAACCACATAAACAGTGAAAAAGGAACGAGTAATGGCATGCGCAATCCAAGAAATCTTAGGGCCCGTGCTCCACGCAATACAGAGCCATCGGTCTTCACGCAGTGAATCGCTTCCATGAGCATTCCGTTCGTAAGACCCGGTGCCATTTTCAAGCATTCCGGGTCGGAAGCTGGTACCAACTGGGCAACATTAAGCCAGTCCAGCCAGGTCAATACCCGCATCTGGAATGTACACATTGCGCATTCATCATCATAAAGAATTCGGTGTTTTTTCGGCTCGGCCATCACCCTTCCTTAACCTACCTTACCTCGCCCTGAAATCCAAGCCTGATGACCCGCACCCTGAATACACTCACTAACCTGTTTCCGCTTTGGGTGACAGTGTGTGGAGTGCTGGCGCTGTTTCAGCCCACCTGGTTCACGTGGTTTAAGGGGTCTCTTATCGTTTGGGGACTAGCGGTCATTATGTTGGGCATGGGCATTACGTTGTCGTTGGAAGATTTCAGGAATGCCGCACGTACTCCGCGTCCGGTTGCATTGGGGGTTATCGCTCAGTTTTGCATCATGCCTTTTATGGGCTGGACCATAGCCAAGTCGTTGAACCTGCCTCCTGAATTCGCTGTAGGACTGATTCTTGTCTCATGCTGCCCGGGGGGTACGGCCTCGAATGTAGTGGTCTATATTGCGCGCGCAAATATTGCTCTCTCTGTGCTCATGACCATGTGCAGCACCTTCGTCGCCGTTGCCCTCACACCGGTTCTCACCAAATGGCTAGCCGGTCAATATGTGCCGGTCGATGCATGGGCCCTCTTTAAAAGCACGGTGCAAATTGTGCTTTTACCCGTCATTATCGGCATGCTCCTCAATCGCTACGCCCAAAAAACTGTAGAACGGGTTAA
>CAZHJW010000147.1:0-6072 GCA_964533265.1 uncultured Pedosphaera sp. | reverse complement strand
GGATATTACGGACTTGATTTTGCAGGATGCTGCCAATTTTGAAAAGAATCTGAGTAGTCATGACAAAGACAAGCTGGATGAGTACTTCACTTCCGTCAGGGAAATCGAAAAACAGATTGAGAAGCTAAGTAAGTACTACGCCACCCATGAGAGGGCGGATATGAAAGAACCGGATGAAACGCCCCTGACGCGTGGAGAGTACATAAGGATGATGGGTAAATTGCTTGTGCTGGCATTTCAAGGAGACCTCACACATGTTGCCACGTTCATGCTCGCACCCGAAAGGTGGGGGACTCCTCAGCGATTCCATGAATTGAATTTCACGAAATCACATCATGGCCTCACCCATTCGCAAGGCAGAGAAGACGTGAAAAAGATTCTTGCGCAAGTGGACCGGTTTTATGTGGAGCTTTTTGCCGAAGTGCTGGAACAGTTGGATGCGATCAAGGAGGGGGATGACACCCTTTTAGATCACTCCATGATTACTTTGGGTTCAGGATTGGGAGATGGAAAAGACCACACAATGGATGAGCTTCCCATAATTGTAGCAGGTTCTGCCAACGGCAGAATCAAGACAGGCCGCATCCTTAATTGTCCTGAAAAAACACCACTGGCCAATTTGTGGCTCTCGCAAGCTCAGTTAATGGGTACAGGTATGGAGCGATTTGCTGATAGTACTGGACCTTTGAAAGGCTTGCTCGCCTAAGCGATAGGAGTTCCCTTAACCTCCACGACGAATGCACTTTTTTAGGGTTTTCATGGCAGGGGGCCGTGAGTTCGATTCCCATCACCCGCTACAGTTTATTTAAAACGATGTGGAGCAAAATCGAGGTCAATAAAAACCACGGATTAAGTGCCGCGAAGTATCATTTCAGTGATAGCACGATGGCGAAGGGGTGGAGCCTCCACCTTTTTCTCGGTTGTCGTTGAGTGATCATCAAAGACATAGCTGTCAATAGAAGCCCCCGGGATTTTATCTGCCGAAACGACAGTGCTCTGTGGGGCAGCAGTCAGTTTTTGATGCGAGCGGGAGATAAAAACGTGGTTAATGGCATCACGGCCGCATTTCTCTGTAGCGTTTAAGCCATCAAACCCGGCCGTCTCAAGCATCATTCGATAACGTTGCGGTGAGTAGTAGTGGGCCTTGTACCCGATATAACGCCCAGACAAGGAATACCCCGCCGGAGTGAAACAATCGGTAACAAGCTGCCCTTCGGGCTGAAGGGTGTCTCTTAGCCATCGTAGATGGCATAATGTGGCAGGTTTGGGAAACCAACTTGATAGACCCACAAATAGGGCTATATCAAACGGTCCCTCAGAAGCACATCCATCTCGAAATCCCGCCTTTGTCAGGTCGCCTTGGCGGAACACAAATTCAATGCCGAGTTTTGCAGCACGTGCCTCTAGTTCAGGAGCCAGCACGTCGTGTGGATCAAGATCCACTGCGAGCAGTTTTACTTTTTTCATCAATTCCGGCTGTCTTGTTGCAATGTTTTCCAATGGTTGGAAAATGTCATACGCAAATCCGCTTGGAGCACTGAACAGGGTGACTTTATCCTGGGCAGATAACAGAGTTTCGAGCTCAGGTTGAATATGTTGCGTGAGTAACTGTAGACGGTCATAGACTGCGCGGTGAAGCGGGTAATCCTGAAAGATTCTGTTGCCGATTCCGATCGTTTGGTTGTGTCGGTCATAGATTTCCTTCATGACCCCTCCTGAATACCCTTCCTTAAGGAATCTTTGCCCAGATTTTGAAAAAGGGAAAAAGGGTTCCCGCCATGCCCCGTCGAAGAATCGTGGGATAAAATATTTAAAGATGTAATATGGGTTGAATACCTTTTTCCAAACTCCTCCCTCGGCGAGCTCAGTTTCGGTGGTGCCAAAAGTGCGAGTGTTTTTCCGGTGTGCCTTTTGTCTCAGCATGTGAGGCTTCAGTGAGGCTAAGCCGGCCCGTAGTGCCTCGCCCGGGGTTTTGCCGTTCACATCAATTGTAATCACCGAGCCGTTGCCCTTAATTTGACGCATTGTTTCCAGTGCGTTTTGATAACGATCATGAGTCTGTGTCAGATCGCCGGCATTTTCATGTTGATCTACCTGTTGGCCTCTCGAATGTATGCGCTCAAGCGCGGTTTTGGGATCCAGTTTGAGTAAAATAACTACGTCCGGCAGCCACACACTATGCAGGCCCAAAGTGCGAGTGGCGAGGTTTAGCCATCGTCCGACGCGGAGGTTTGGCAGGCGTTTAGCACTTTCCTTGGGCAACTCCTTGCCTTCGAGGATAAACTCGAGCACCGCCGCCAGATCCTTCGGCGAGGGGGCGACGGACTCTTCTCCAGTGCTGGCCGGATAAAGATAATTTGCTGCACGGCCCATGGTTGAGAGTAGAGTATTACCATCGCTGACAACGCAGTCCAAAGGCCACTTTGTTTCCATTCTCCGAGCGGCAGAATCCTGTGCCATCATTTGCGGCAGTTTAAAAACGGGATAAATTCGCCGGTGATTGGTAAAGCGCTTGGCCCATCGTTTGAGAGCAGTCGAAAGGCGGGCCATCATAGGTAGCCCTTCGGGTGAGAAGCCGGTTGCGAGATGATCTTCGGCTGGGCCATTGATCACATAGGTTTCGCCTGCTCCGCCGGCTAGAACATTGTACTCGGCGGCCAGTAGCATGGGTAAGGAAGCGGCAAAGGTCGACTTTCCACTCCCATCAATTCCTATTACACTTACATGTAGTGCCATTACGTTTCCTTTTGCTGTTGTTATTACTTTTGTTTAAATTTTTCCCGGGGACAAAGGCCAGATGTCCGGCCACTCTCAGGGTCACTTTGCGCGCCTCAACCGGATCCTCATCGATAAAGAACTGCATGTGTTCTCGGTTAAGGACTCTCATGACAACGGGCGCCTCTTCGGTAATGCGGAATTGACGGGCCTCTTGCGCATTGGCCTTTGCATTAAGCACTAGACCCAGCGCCTGAATCCGACTCCGATAAGGTACCAAGTGCAACGATAACTCAGCGTCTTCTACCGATACGTTTGTCTGGAAGGGTAATGCCCCAAGAGGGAAGTTCATTAGTGCCCCGGCTAGTAATGGGAATTGTTCAGAGCGGTCGCCTTGGCTCACTTCTATCAAGTCGAGTTGTTTCGGCTGTAGCGCAGTTTTCCCGCATAAGCCCGAAAGACACAATCCGTATTCCAAATTTGTTAGGTGCTCAATGCCAAGTAGCCCGGCGCTAAGGCGATGCAGACGAGGTCGGGCTGCATGGTATGTTTCAAGGCGTTTTGGTACATGACCAAAAAGTCCAAAACCACCCAGAGTTGCACCATATATTGGAGGGGAGTCATCGCCCGTGTCACAGCCAATAACGCAACAATTTGCGGTGGTCTTCGCCAGCAGTTGTGCAGCTAATTCCTCAACTCCATCACGTGGGTTTCTGGCTATTCCAAGTTGGCGTGCTATCACATTGCCCGATCCCATTCTTAATGCCCCGATGCGCAATTGCTCTGCGTTCGGCAAGGTCCGATTTTTTGCTGACTCCCCTACTCCCTCAATGACGGCTCGCAAAGTGCCTCCTCCTCCTCCGGCAATAATCACTGTGTCTGAAGGGTGTTGTTCGGTGAAAGTGCGTGATCTCTCCTTAATTTCTTTGTGGCTTTCGGCCCGAATAAGATTGATCGAATGACCTAAGCCCAAGCGTTTGTGTAAAATTCTTACCAATTCCTCTCCCAGCGACAGGTCATGCCCTGTGCCTGCGGAACTATTGATGGCTAATAGTAGGTTCATTCGGTTTTATCTTTCATAAAAAAATTAACCCAGAATATGATTCAGGTGTTAATTGATAAAAGAAGACCCGGTATTGGCTGAATCAATACATGAGTTTGATTTCCATCACTTGCCCTATTTTTACTCGGGTTTTCAGCGCTGACTCGGTAGGCTGCCCAAGAGATATGGCCGAAGAATTGAATCTATTGGGTTCCAATCCCCCAATGCCCTCTTCCCGTGAGGAAGCAGTAATTGAAACCTTTGCAAACCCGAGCCCGGGGCGGGACTATTGGATTGAGCTTCATACTCAGGAATATACCTCAAAGTGTCCGGTAACCGGTCAGCCCGATTTTGGCAGCATCACCATACGCTATGTCCCGAAGGAATTGTGCATTGAGACAAAGTCACTCAAATTTTACCTGAGTTCCTACCGGAATGAAGAATGCTTTAATGAAATGGCTGTTAACTGGATGCTGGATGATTTGGTCAAGGCTAGTGCGCCAACCAGGATGATCGTGAAGGGTGAGTTCGCCAGTCGAGGAGGAATTCGGGTTGTCGTGGAAGCATCTCATCCAGACAGCTAAATTCATGTCTGTGGGTGACTTAAAACAACAGGCGGTCTTGAGCCTCAGTGGCGGCATGGATTCCACCGGTTTACTCGTTCATCTGTTGGCCAGTGGTTCCAAGGTTTACGGCATCTCATTCGACTACGGCCAAAAACACAAGCTGGAGCTAACGCGGTTAAAGGCTAACTTGGATTATTTGGCTGCTCAAGGTCATGAGGTAACCCACCGGGTTGTTGATATTTCTGTTTTGGGGACATTGTTTAATTCTGCCTTAACGACCAGAGGCTGGGATATTCCCGAGGGGCATTATGAACAGGAGAATATGAAGGAGACTGTGGTGCCCAACCGTAATGCAATCTTTAGTTCCATTGCTTACGGGTATGCCTTGTCGATTGCAAACCAAACCAAGGAAGAGATTAGTCTTTGTCTCGGAGTTCATTCCGGGGATCACGCAATTTATCCTGACTGCCGGCCAGAATTTTACGAAGCGATTCACAGTGCCTTTGCCCTTGGCAATTGGGAGCCGGACCGCGTAAGCATGTATCTCCCTTATCTGAATGGGGACAAACACACGATCCTAAGGGATGCCCAGTCTGCAATCGACCAGCTGGGCCTGGATTTCAATGTGATTTTTAGCAACACCAATACCAGCTATGATCCAGATGCCCAAGGGCGTGCCAGCGGCAGAACAGGGGCCGATATAGAACGCATTCTGGCGTTCCATCAGTTGGGAGTTCCTGATCCGGTTCCATATGTTGATTCGTGGGATAAAGTTCTGCAGAACGCACTAAAGGCTCAGGCTAAGCACATGAAAACTGCGCCATAGGCTCGCTATGTTCATATCCGAAATATTTTATTCAATTCAAGGAGAGGGTGAGCTCACCGGGGTGCCGTCTGTTTTCATCAGGACTTCAGGATGTAATCTTCGCTGTGATTGGTGTGATACTTCATATGCATCTTGGGAGCCGGAAGGCGAAGAGATGCCTCTAGACGATATATTGGGCAAGGTTAAGGAACACCCATCTAACCATTGTGTGATGACTGGGGGGGAACCGATGATAGCCAAAGAAATTGGAGACCTTTGTGAAAAGCTCAGGAAGATGGGAAAACACCTTACAATTGAGACAGCGGGAACCATATCTCCGGAAAATATTGCCTGTGACTTGGTCTCAATCAGTCCCAAGTTAAGCAATTCGGTGCCATCAGAGAAACGAGCAGGGGCGTGGAAGGCGCGCCATGAAAAAGACCGCCTGCAGCCTGAAGTGTTACGAGAGTGGGTGAACCATTACGAATACCAATTCAAATTTGTTGTGACTTCTGCCAATGATTTGGATGAAATCAAAACACTTCTAAGAGAGGTCAAGCATTCAATTCCTCCAGAAAAAGTCATGCTGATGCCTGAAGGCATGGATTCCCAAACGATACGGGACCGGGATCAAACCTTAACAGAGATATGCAAACAGGAAGGGTATCGTTACTGCAACAGGCTCCAGATTGATCTCTTTGGAGATACACGTGGCACCTGAGTTAATTCATGCCGCAGATTTTCAGCAGAGTTTCGTGTACGGTGAGATCGTGTTGATAGCTCCAAGCTAATTTCTTTTCTCCCCGGATGGCTTTGGCTAGGTCAGCAAATTCGGCGGTATAATGGCGACCGCCTTCAAGCTGTACGGTTTGAGTGCCTTTTTTGAATTTTCCTCTGGCTTGATCGAGGTTGAGGATGAACCGGCCTGACTCAAGCTGCTGGAT
>CAZHJW010000146.1:0-6156 GCA_964533265.1 uncultured Pedosphaera sp. | reverse complement strand
AAGGCTAATGGTGGACGAATGGATGTAACTTACCCATCTGTACGGCTGGCTGGTCATACGTTGAAACATCCAGACATGCTGACGCCGTTGGTCTTGATCGACCTTCCGTTTTCAGCCGCGTTGGACACGGTGATGCTACCGCTTGACGCCGCAGAAGGACGTCGTCCGAGTAAGCAAAAACTTCGCCCGCCCGGCGTAAAAAAACAGCCAATAACCAAATCGGATAAACTTCCAACATACGAACCGAGGGAGGGTGATTTGGTTTTTCAGGCATTGCCCCTGGATGTGGATTTAATTCAGGCCATTGAAGGCATTACCCAGTCACACTATTCGCATGTGGGGGTACTGCACCTGCGCAAAGGAAAATGGACGGTTATTGAGGCCTGTGCTCCCGGTGTGATATATACGCCCTTTGAAAAATGGAAAACCATCGGCCGCAATGAACGGTGGGCTGCCTATCGGTTGAAACCCAAGTATCGCCCAATCATCCCCAAGTTCCTAAAAAACCTGCATACACATGCGGGGAAACCCTACGATTTCAAATACGAATTTACTGATGATAAACTCTACTGCTCCGAGCTGGTTTTTCATGCCTGGAAAAAGGCCACTCTAAAAAACATGGGTAACCTAGAAAATGTTCTCACACTAAACTGGAAACCTTACCTGGCCACTATTGAGAAATATAATCAGGGCCCCTTGCCGACCTCTGGAAGAATGTTGATCAGCCCCAGATCTTTATCTCGTGCCAAGCAGTTGGAACGCGTATATAACCACGGCCTAGATCAATGAATGAACAACCTGCAGGACGAGCAATCGTCACTTTCTCGCGTGGCTGGCAAACCTTGGTCGCCATACGCAGCCTCGGGCAACGGGGCGTGGAAGTCATCACTGGCGACCATTATTCAATGACCCCCGGATCCCTGTCCAAGTATAGCCAGCAAACCTTCAAGTATCCCGATCCCGATATTGATCCAGAAGGTTTTATAGATGCTATGGAGGAAACGGTTCTCAAGCACAAACCCGAGGACGATCGACCCTATGTATTGATGCCTATCCACAAGGAAAGTTACCTGATTGCCAAGCATCGCGAACGTTTCGAGCCACACATATCTCTGGCTCTCCCGCAGATCGACCAAATCATGCGAGTCCACAACAAAGGAACAATTGCTGCGTACGCCAAGGAAGCTGGTCTGCCGATGCCGACCACGTGGATTCCAGAAACGGTCGATCAATTCAATGCACAACTCGATCAAATGGAAGTGCCCGCGTTTGTGAAAATACGAGAATCCTCCTCCGGAGTAGGGATCAAGAAGGTGGATACCCACGAGGAATTGAAGGAAACATTTATCCATTTTATGGAACACTTCGAGTTGTCGCCGGGGGATTTGCCCGTCATTCAGGCCTGCGTACCGGGTGAGGACTACTGTGTCACCACACTCTTTAATCGTGGTAAACTCGAAGCCTGTATGACCTACCGTAATCTCCGTGCTTATCCAGCCAAACGCGGACCCGGCGCCATGCGGGAAACAGTTGAAGCTCCAGCCATGGAAAAGCTCGCGGGAGAGGTTTTAGGGCCTTTGGATTGGCACGGAGTCGCCGAGCTGGATTTCCGCTGGGATGGCAAACCCGATTCAGACCCTCACCTCATTGAGGTGAATCCTCGTTTTTGGGGAGGCCTTATCCAAGCCGTTGAATCGGGTTGGGACTATCCCTGGCTCACCTTCCAACTAGCCTCTTCAGGAAAAATTGACCTCGATGAAGAGCGGCGCCTGAACGTCAAAACTGAAATTCCCATTCTTGCCTTTCTTGCCACGCTGAATGAACTATCCCACAGCGAAGCGGGGGAAGCCGCACTGAAGGGCGGATGGGAAAAGGCAAAAGCTGAATTTCAAGGCGGCTCCAAGCGAGCCGGCTTGAAGGCTTTATTCAAAGGCTTAAAGAGTGGTCTCAACCCGAAGGCACGCTTCGCGGAAGCCCAACGCGTTTTGGCGGACCACAAACATAATGTGTACGATGTGCTTTCCAAGGAAGATCCAGGCCCTGCTTTCGGCATCTTTTTCCCGCTCGCGGTATTCTTGAAACACGGCAAGGTCAATATGGACCTGATCACTGGCGAAGGCGGACCAAGCCTTGAAGATGGAGATTCCGAAGCCAGCTAATTGCGAAGGCATAGAAACCGCCCGCAGCCCTTGGAGAAGCGGGTTAACCGTACTGCTCGTGGTGGTCGTTCTAGTCTATGCGGTCTATCGTAAAGGCGTACCCATTTATGTAGAAGCGAGCCTTCCTAAGGACGCCCCGCGAATCGCATTCTCTCCCAACGATACATGGGTTGAGGAATTTGGAGCCAACGAGGCATACCGCATCGCATTCCTGAAGGCGGAAGGGAGACTGATTGAAATTCAGCCAGAGGATACCGGTGCTGACCCGCATAAAATTGAAGAGTGGCTCCAAGGAAATAGAATCCAAGGCATTGTCTTGGCTGGGGGAGGGGATGTGGATCCGCAACTCTACGGACAGGCAGCAATGGAATCCTCCCAGGTTAATCGTTTGCGGGACGATTTTGAAATCGCTCTGATCAAAGTCGCCATCAAAAGAGACCTTCCGATTCTCGGAATCTGCCGTGGCTGCCAGATTCTTAATGTAGCCCGAGGTGGTTCTCTTCAAAATCTGTCTAACAACGAGGATGCTGCCGGTTTACATTTTAATATGAATGGACATCCGGTGGACTTGGCTGAAGGCAGTCGGATTTCGGGAATCGTGCGCACAAACCGGATTGCCCGTGTCAACAGCTTCCATCGGCAAGCTGTCGACCGGCTCGGCCGGAATTTGCGTATCACCGCAACCGGTCCACACAACATCGTGGAGGCCATCGAAAGCACCGACCCTAATGATCCTTGGATGGTTGCGGTACAATGGCATCCGGAAATGTATGTGGACAACGTGAAGCAGGAAGCATTATTGCTGACGTTCGTCCAGGAGGCTAAACGGTAATAATTACAACGCAGCCTCTCCGCAATCCATCTCATGAGCCTCTGCCACAGCAGGGCAGGTAATTATCCCGTTCATCACATTGATTCCGGCGTGTAATTCAGGCTTAGTACTGCACGCGATGCTAAGTCCACGATCGGCAATGAGTTCCACGTAGGGAAAAGTCGCATTTGCAAGTGCCTGTGTAGCGGTGCGCGCATAAGCTCCGGGCATATTTGCCACGCAATAATGTGTCACCGACGACTCCACATAAACTGGGTTATGATGTGTAGTGGGGCGACTGGTCTCTGCACACCCCCCTTGATCAATAGCAATATCCACGAACACACTGCCCGGCCGCATGGCGCGAAGCATCTGGCGAGTAATGAGTCGAGGAGCTTTGGCTCCCGGCACGAGTACCGCACCAATGAGTAGATCAACACGCGGAAGCAGTTCCAAAAGATGAGCTTGATCCGAGTACAGTGTATGGGCTGAGTGTAAGGTGATGTCGAGAAAGCGCATGCGTTCGGAATCTACTTCAAGGATGGTGACATCCGCACCCAACCCCGTAGCCATACGGGCGGCGTTTACCCCGCTCACGCCTCCCCCAAGAACCACGACTTTACCTGGCAAAACACCCGGCACCCCGCCTAAGAGAATACCACTGCCGCCGTGGTGTTTCGCCAAAAAGTAACCCCCAACAATTACCGACATGCGACCGGCAATCTCACTCATCGGTTCGAGTAATGGTAAACGTCCATTCTTTTCAATGGTCTCATAAGCTATAGCAGTACACTGGCAGTCTACCAGAGATTGAGTCAACTCAAGTGAAGGCGCGAGGTGGAGGTACGTAAAAAGTATTTGGCCTGCACGCATCAACTTTACCTCCTCAAGCAGGGGCTCCTTAACCTTTACGATGAGCTCAGCCTCAGCGAAGATTGCCTCCGGGCTTTCAAGGAGTGTCGCTCCAGCCTCAGCGTAGTCTATATCGTGATAACCACTCCCTGCTCCCGCGCCAACCTCCACCACCACTCGATGACCATGCTGCACAAGTTGATACGCAGCGGAAGGTAAAAGGCCAACCCGATACTCATCGGCCTTCACTTCACGAGGAACGCCAATAATCATTTTGAAAAACTAAAGGTTTTTTGAAGGCGTTCCAATGGACAATGTATTCTAACCAGCATTGTGCCGCTTCGCTGATCGTATTCCGTGTGCCTCGCATTCAGATTCCACATCCGCACATAGGCGCGATTCGGCAAACCAACGTGTCAGCCAAACACATCCCAACGCCAAAATGATGCCAGCGATAAGGTCCACACCATAGTGATAACGCAGATAGACCGTGGAAATCCACAAACCCACAGTCGGTGCCAACACCCACCAGAAATGATTGCGACGATGTTTAAAATCGAAAAGCAGCAGGTAAAGGGAGGCGGCCATGTGAATACTGGGAAAGACATCCACCCCATTGCCGCGTTGAGCAATAATACTGCCTCCCGTATTGGTCAACCATCCGCCAGTACGAGAGCCCAGCTCATCTACCGGTCCCACTGCAGGCATCAGCATGTAGCCTACGTAACCCAGAGCGTATAGGGTGCAAAAACCAACCACGATAATGCGGAATTGGTTTAAGTCCTTGAGACAATAATACAACAGCCCGCCAACGAGATAATAAAAGAAGAACAGATAACAGGCCATGAAGAAATCCGTTACCCAAGAGGGAGACTCCAGCAACATGAGCCCACGCGGTGCATCCCCCAGCAAAAGGGCATCCCATTGAGCTAAGGTGCCGTCCTGATGCCAGTTGAGTGTGGCAAGTCCACTCGGGTTATGCATAAGCGGCACCGCAGTTGTGAGAGAAAAATAACACAGGATGCTGATGGTCAGGGTAAGCAAAAGACGCAAACGCCAACGGTAGGGTGTTGGGCGCGACTGGCACCAACCGATCACCCAAACAAGTGAAAGGAGATACAGGAGGAAGAGCATTGCACTGGACTGGTCAAACCCGGCGGATAGGCCTACGCGAACCCAAGCTGCTCCCATGAAAAGCATAAACACAATTTCATGTGGAAGCACGTGCCATCGTTCTGGAAACTTCAACGAACCCTGCAAGGGATCCGCCCATTCCCTGTGTTTTTCCGGTGTTGACGACATCACACAGCCTAAAATCAGGTAGCGCGTTATGGGTGTGGGTATAGAAGCATAAACCCTCCTTTTGCTCAAGCTCAAGTTGGTTATTTTACACCAGCCAGTCGGGTGCTCCAAATCTCATAAAGACGAGTAGTCGCAACTACATCCCGTACGCAATAATCAGCAATTTCTTTAAAACGCCCTTCAGCGATGAGATCATTTATATCCATACCGGTAACCCCTTCAGCCTTTGGGGAAGCAATCCCGAAAGCTTTACAATAGAAATCGAGATTAAACCGTCGCGCGGCTCCGCCCCAGCCCCCGACATTGTAGAAAGTAAATTGATCAGCTAAATCACAATGCGGCACGGTCTGAAAACGGTAGCCCAGCCAATCCTTACGAGTCACAGACACATTCAATATTGCCGAACGTAAATAAAGAAACGGAACGTCAAACCCCCGACCATTAAAGGTGCATATCTGATTGTACTTGGCAGACAGCTCCCAGAACTGAGTCAGTAGCTCCGGCTCATCAACACAAGGCACATATTCAATCGGTTCGGAAGGAGCTTCCTCATAATCATCGGCCAAATACAATACTTTACCTCGTCCACTATCCGAATTAATCATGCAGATGCAGACGCATTGTGCAGTAAATGGCCAAAGATTGAACTGACGGCTAATTTCCTCTCTTTTTCGTTCTTTTTCCGCCTCATCGAGCAGATTTTCAGCAGGCCGGAACAAATATTCCAGCTGAGCCTCATCCAAGTTCTCTTTGGGTAACGCTGAAGTTTCGATATCGAACACCAGACAGGACATGCCTTACGTTGGGCTTTTAACGCTGAAAATCAAAGCGGAAATAAAAAAGCGGCGGGAATCCCCGCCGCCGTGTGGAAATAGTCTTTTCTAAAAAGGAGACTACTTCTTCTTGGCTTTTTTCTTAGCAGCCTTCTTCTTCTTAGCAGGCTTCTTCTTAGCAGCCTTCTTCTTCTTAGCAGGCTTCTTCTTCTTAGCAGCCTTCTTCTTCTTAGCAGGCTTCTTCTTCTTAGCAGCCTTC
>CAZHJW010000145.1:0-6288 GCA_964533265.1 uncultured Pedosphaera sp. | reverse complement strand
GCCATCTTCGCGAATGACTTCAAGTGACTGGATGACTGTTGAAGCAGCGTGTCCTGATATCAGCTTTATCCTGCCCACCTGAATATCATCATTACTTTTTCCTATGGCTTGGATTACCATTTGATTAGCCCCCTGTTTAAGTAAACCCTTTGGCGCCGGAATCATCGTAACCTGCTTGGCAGTATCCTTTTTTAGTCGGCCAATTTCGCGATCATTTAATTTTATAGACCAATCGTTATGAACATCATGTTGTTCAATGGCTAATGAGTAAACATCTTCGGAACCTTTGAATTGAAAGGGAATTTTGAGCTCAAACCCCTTTGGGTTAGGCGAAGATTCGGTCCAGCCAGCTACCACATTATCTCCCAAGTGATGTAATTTTGAATCCACATCAAAGGCGGTTGCCCCCTTAAGTCCCTGTGCTACCAATTCGATAGTGAGATTCCCCTCAACATCAACTCCTTCAAATTCTTGAATGGTGACCTTTCCAGAACCTCCCGTAATTTTTAACACGTCAAATTTAGGCGAAACCACTTTTCCTTGAAGCTTGATATCAAAAACCCGGCTACCAGGGTTATCTTCAGGCAAGGGAGTGAAGCCCATGCGCACAGTATATTTTCCCTTATGGCCTTTATCCAAAAGAGGCACACTTAATTTGGAAACCCCTTTCAAGGCCGAGGTGTAAATCCAAGGGCTTTCGGTTCCTTCTAATTTTACGTTACGCCAGTCACGCTGGGTAACCTCAGTAAGTCCGGTCTCTGTCAGATTAAATTTGATTCCATAATTACGGAATGCTCCTTGACCAACTGTTGTTGCCGGTCGCGGGTAGCCGAACCACACCGTACCGTTCTTTGCGCGCATGTCCCCGGGGGCACCAAAGTTAATGGCCATACGCTCCACCGGCTTGGTGGCAGCATTAGAAATAAACACGGCCCACTCGGCATGACCTTTTTGCGGTTTGTTTTTCAATACCACCGTGGTGCGTAACGAATAACTGCAGGTACAGCCGGCACTGGCTTCCTGCATGCTTAATAGGCCATTAGCCGGAATCATACTGTTCCAACAACCGGGTCGTAGTCCGCCGAAAAGCTGCAAGCCGGAATCCTGCTCGGTATTGACGATGGCACCACTGTAAGAGCGGAAAAAGAGGTTATGAGGCGTAGCTGTCACAATTCCACAACTATGGCCTGGACGTAGAAACTCCCATTCCACCGACTCTCCAGTGATCGGGTGTTTGCGTCGCTGGATTTCACCGGTTTCCAGATCACATCGACGTGGTTCGATATAAATAGTGTCACCCATAATCGTCGGGCGCCGACGGTAATTAAGGGGTTTACTCCACATTAAGCTGCCACCCCCACCATCAATGACGGTAATGCGCCGCCAGTTGAGGTTCTCAACATAACCATCTTTATCTTTATCCTTAGTGTTGTTGAACGGGCCTTCGTCGTGATTGCTGTAGTGGCCAAATGCGAGCAACTTACCGCTCTGGTAAGCCAGGCCAAGTTTTGTGCCACCGCTGCCGGTTAGGTCGTAAGGGCGGCTCCACAGCGTGTGGCCCGTCTTGACATCAAGGCATATTACGCGGCGATAATCTCGATCCTTCTCATCCATCTTTTGTTCGCGCTCCGTCTTAAACACGCCTGCGGCAATATTTGCTTCGGTAGCGGCTTTGGCCTGCGTCTTCTCACGGGCATCTAGATCGTTTTTCAAAAAATAAACGTGTCCTTCGCCAATGACCAAAGAGATATTCGGAATGGCTTTGCCTTCATGTTCCCACAACATCTTTCCGGTGGTAATATCATAAGCGAATACCTTTTCACTGGTCATAATTTTCTTATCATCCACCGGCGAAGGATCGTGGTCCGGCAGCCAGCCAGGGGCGTTGGCAATCATAGGACGCCAGTGAAGATCAGTACGCTGGAAATAGGCAAATGCACGTTTATTGGGACGAGGATGTAATCCTTTTACTTTTTTCAAGGTGGACAAAGCCGACTTGGGCGCATCCTTCTCATCCACCCATTTTCCATCCTTTACCAGTGAGTTCCAGAGATAACCATATTCATTCGCCAAAGGAGTCGCGCCTGTGCCGATCAAAACGTTGCCATGTACAGCGATATACCCCCAACGTAGCGCCTTATCGGCTTCTTTCCTTGGCACATGAAATTCGCGAGTTGTCTTACCTGTTTGTGCATCCAGATGAAGGACCCGGTTGTGGGTAGCCACAAAAATAGACTCATCAGTTGCGGTAATATTTGATCCATCTACATCCACGCGAACCCGCACCGCTCCGGGAATTTTACGTTTCCAGAGAAAGGTTCCATTGTAAGCATCATAGGCCATTACCACTTCGGCTCCCTGCATGAAAAGCCGCCCATTGATCGCTAGTGGACTGGCTGCGCGCGCATGCCGTCCAACCATATCTTCACTACCGGGTTCCCCATACCACAATACACCGAGAGGGCCTTTTACTAGCTTGTCAGGGGTTGAAGAGGTGTTGGCTGTATTTCCATAAAGTCCGGTCCAGCTTCCTGCTCCTTTCAAAATGCCGCGAGTAAAGACGTAGTAGTTATTAATGGTTTGAGATTTGGTTTCGGAGGCAGCATTTGCCACTAGTCCAGTTTTAATTTTGTTCAGGCTTGCTGCCGGCCACTTGTTAATGGGTCCCAACACCAGCTTTCCACCGGAGGGGCGTAACACTCGAGCCAGATGGTCAACCGGAAGATTCACTTCCTCCTTCAGCAAGGCCCGTTCGGATACAATTAGATTGGCAAAATAATCCGGTAAATCACGGTATGCCCAATCAACGGCAATCACCCTGTCTCCCAGCAAGCCGGTTTTCATCAGGCGTGAGCGAATTGCTGCCAGGCGTTTGGCATCCTGTTCAATCACCACAATATTGAGCTTGGTGGTTGTGCCCAGATATTCGGCCAGTCGGCCATCACGCGCGCCGGCGATGAGGCACCAACCTTGATTAATTCCGGTTAATTCCAGTATTTGGTCTGCCGCCCCCTTGATGCCCTGATCATTGATGGGTTGAGATGTTTCTTTAATCAATAACCCCTTTTTTTGTGTAGGTTGCGCAGCCAGGCAATGGATGAATCCATTATCACTACTCACAAATAACCGGTCATCGGCAACAGCCAGGCTTACTGCATGGCTTTCAATGATGTGATCCATCGCAATTTTTCCATCAGAAGTGTCAAGTGATATTACAAAGCCTTTCCCACCGGCAAAAAGCGTTTTGCCCGCAAGCACCATCGGCCCAAGACCTTCGCGGGAGGCGAACCACTTTACCCGGGCCGCATTCAAGCTACTCTTCTCTTTTGCTATTGAGGTGAGCCTGTCGGTGGCCTTGGTTAATTCAGTTGTCAGTTTTTTAAGCTCCTCAGGGTTGTTGGCGGCGGCCTTATGTTTCTTGCGTATCTCAGCGATATTTTTTGCCAGTGCCGCCGATTCCTTATCAAGAGATGGGACAGCTGAATTAGCCTTGAGATTGGCGGCACGATCAATGCAGTAGATGCCTTTTTGTGTCGCGATAAAAGCCGTGTCCTTGGTGAGCACCATGTCTATGGAGCGAAAATTGGCAAATTGATCTGTCTGCTTTGAACCACTATTGGCATTAAAGGCGATTTTGGTATCGGTTCCTTGATTATTGTTCCCAGCAAAAAGCTCATTACCATCCATCATTGTCCAAGATCCACCGATCTTGCCGCCTCCGGAAAGGAAGCGTTTAAATTTGCCGGTACGCTTATCAAAGGCTACGGGCATGCTTCGGCCAGCAGGTATAAAAACGGTTTCAGAAGAAGCCACAATGTAGCCCTGCGGAGCCGCACCTCCATATTGCAGGCCCCAAGCCTGATCGCCTGCGGTATCATTTACCCAAATAGGTCGGCCGGTTTTAATGTTTAAGGCTACAATATATAAACCTTCGTGAGGGAAGATCCCTGCAGCAGCGTATAGAACTCCATCCTCCACCAAGACGCCGGTTCGTATCGGCCAAAGGGAAACCATTCGTTCTCTCCCAATAATATGTTCTCCACTGGGGCCGGGGCGATATTTCCAAATTTGCGTACCCTTTGCAGCATCCACACAATAAATGTGGCCATCGTCTGAGCCAAAATAAATTCGGCCCTCATTGATGAATGGCGCAAAACGGACCGAGCCATCGGTGGCAAAGCTCCATTTACGTTTGCCGCTTTGGATATCATGAGCGTGCACGTGGTTGTCCACGTTATTGCCAAAGTAAATTGTATTTCCTGATGCTACCACGTGGTAGGCACGGTCAGTATGCATGCGAGGAGTTTCCTCTCCGGGGAGGGGCCAGGCGGTCCGGGGAGTATGGCGGGACTGAAGCGTCCATTGCGCAAAAAGTTTGGTGGGTAGATTAGCCGGCGTCACCCCGGACCGTTTCCCGTTATAACGATAAGCTGGCCAGTCGTCTGCCAAAAGATTGAGAGAGCAAAAAGTTAGTAGAAGGAGTGCTGTTTTTTTCATGGGGGGAGCGCAATTGTCATCAGTATATGCCGATTACGCAATGGTTTTATTGTAGCAGCTGCATGGATCGGGCATAGTTTCGAGCATGGCCAACGTAAAGGATTTTGGGGCCAAGGGTGACGGTAAAAGAAACGACACTGAGGCGCTGCAGCATGCGGTAAACGAAATTGATGGGGTCCTTGAATTGCCTCGCGGAGATTACCGAATCTCAAAGCCGATTGTCGTGCCACTGCAACGCACCGGTTTTGCGGGGATCCGCGGCGACCAAGGCACAGCTCGGATCCTGATGGAAGGCCGCGGGCCGGCTTTGCGGATCGTGGGCGACCATCAGGGAACAGCTACTCCTTCGACTGTGAAGGAGCACACCTGGGAGCGGGAGCGTTTCCCGGTAATCAGTGGCTTCGAGGTGCAGGGCCGCCATGCGGAAGCCGATGGCATTCAACTTTACCGCACCATGCAAACAACCATCCGCGAAGTGCTCATCCGAAACTGCCGGTATGGGATTCATCTTAAAGAGCGCAATCGCAACTTTTTGCTCGCTCAATGTCATATATATGACAACAGCGACACCGGTGTGTTTTTTGATCAATGCAACCTGCATCAGGTTATCATCATCGGCAATCATATCAGTTACTGTAAACGTGCCGGGATTCGGCAGTTGGAAGGGGATGTGCACAACATTCAAATCACCGGCAACGACATCGAATACAATAGCGGAGCTAAAGGCGCATCGGGCGAGATCGTATTGGAAGCTTCAAAAGGCATCATCAGCGAATTTACAATTTCTGGTAATACAATCCAGGCAACGGCTGAGGCCAGTGGTGCAAACATCCTGGTGGACGGTCAGCATGCCGACATCCCCTCAACCGGGGCGCGACTTCTGAATATCACCGGCAATGTGCTGGGCAGCCGTGATCGTGGGGTTTGGATGAAGCAATCCATTCGTGTGAGCATCACCGGCAACACGATCTACGGAGCTGCTCGTGAAAATATTCTTCTACAAAGCTGCCAAAATACCGTGATTGGCAGTAACTCCATTGGCACGCGGCCCAACATGCATGCAAGCTCAGTAAAATATCGTGATGGCATGCGGTTGGAAAATTGCCGGGACTGTGTGATCACCGGTAACGTGCTTAATGGCATGCAGGATGACAGTCTTTATCTTAAGGACAGCACGGACTGCTCTGCCAGCGGCAACCAGATTACCGATCCTCACAAGCGAGGCATCGTACTCGACAATACCACGCGATGTCGCATCTCAGATAACTCCGTAGTCGAGCGGCGCGAGGATCGATTGATGTCCGCTGCCATTGAGGCTGCCGGTAAATCAAATCTCATTCAGAATAACGCCCTCACCGAGGGATTAAAGGGGGGCATTCTCTGCGAGGCTAAACACGGTAAGGTGCAGGGCAATACCGTTTGGGACTAAGGTGGAAGAATATTAACTGAAAAAGGATCATGCCCGCTGAAATAACAAATTCATTGTGGACGCAAATTCTCCTTCCGCACATCTCATATCCCTTTTCCTGAGCTTGCTCAATTGGACTGACTGATTACAATCAGTCCCATGCAAATCCTTTGTTCCCTCTCTGGGCTGGTGTTGTCTATTGCCCTTCTCGCATCGACAGTCGTAATGCGTGTGGACGCGGCCAGTCTTCCTGAATCCCTTAACGTAAAAGGCGGCTTCATTGTGCATTTGGGATGTAAAGATGGGCAACGCACCCTCGCGCTGAGGACTAATGATCGTTATCAGGTGCATGGGCTCGATACCGATTCCAAGAATGTTACTCA
>CAZHJW010000144.1:0-6289 GCA_964533265.1 uncultured Pedosphaera sp. | reverse complement strand
TCATGGAAAACCGACGACTCCACCTCAGGAATGGTCGGGAAGTGGATGTGCGCCGTGCCTATTCATTGCCGCCAGATAATAAGGTGGTTGCAGTGGGCCCGGTGGATCCTGATATCGGAGTGCTGCGCTTGGATCGTCTTGATGGTAAACCAATGGCGGTGGTCTACAACTTTGCCTGTCACCCCATTCAGAACACACCCGAAGCGGGGAATAGTGCCGATATTGCCGGGTTTTCCTCCAAGACCATTGAGGAGAATCTCAACTGTATCGCGCTTTTTGTGCAGGGTGCTGGTGGCGATATCAACCCCATCAGTTACAAGGATGTTAACCATCTACACAGGGCCGAGCCGCTGGGACTGATGTTGGGGTTAAGCACGCTGCGGGCGGTGCGGAAAATTAAGACTCTTCCTGATCAACCACTAGAGGTGTATAGCGAAAAGCTCAAGCTGCCACGCGCGGATCATTCCAAACGGATTACCGCCATGGAGGCAGAACGCACCCGCATGACCGAATCATTACGTGGCACGTTTCTTAATTTGGATACCTTCCTGCCTCTGGTTGTGAAATATCAGCTCTCGACCAACGCTCCTTCATTAAATTCATACCGCTATCTTCATGAACTGCAGATGGGCCGCGGAGGGTTAATGCGTTTGGATGAGGCCAATCGTCGCCATCTGCAGGCTTACATGCGCAACATTCATACCATGGAGAAAATCACACGATTAAACACCAATCTGCGCCTTTTGAAGAATCATCAGAAGACAGGTTTTGATGCAGGTAATAAGACGATTGAAGTGGAGTTAGCTGGCCTTCGCGTTGGAGGTTTTATTCTAACTACTTTCCCTGGGGAACTGACTGTACCAGTTGGGTTAAATATTAAGAAGGCTGCAAAGCATCCTCACGCTTTTGTCGCCGGTTATACCAATGGTTACATTTATTACGCGCCAACTGCTGAGCAGTTGAAGAATGTTGGGGGAGCACAGGAGGACAGTGATTGCCTGCTTGATCCTGCTTGGCAAAACATATACGAAATAAAGGCGGGTGAAATTATTCGCAAATTGATGAGGTGAATTTGCTATCTATTTTTCAGAATGGGCTAGGTACGAGAAACGCGTGTTGCTCAAGCAGGCTGCGGGTGCCGTTCCAGGAAATAAACTGGGTGAGAAAAAGGATCAGTGTATAACCAAAAACAATCGGCAATGCTGCTAATCTGAAGAGCCACCGCAATGTGAATTGACGGGAAGTCTCGCGAAGATTAGCTCGCCCCATCGCCCAGCCGACCATCAATCGGGCTGGCAGCCCAAAGACCACAAAAAAGAGTGCGGGAAGCCAAGTGATTTCCGCTGGCGTTAGTTCTATTTTCATTAGAAATAGTGGGACTGCCAGTGCCAGCGTCAGAAGGAGCCCCAACCAAAACATGAACGGAGCCTTGTTTCCTAGTCGATGGACCTTCGCAACCTCAATAAAGGCGCCGAACCGATTTTCTCTTGCGAACCAGACTTGTAGAAAAGGTAGGTATAGCAGCACTCCCATCAGTATCAATCCGCCCAGAAGTGAAACGAGTATGCCGGCATTCGAGGTAATGTTTGAGGCCAGAATCATCAGGCCCACCGGAATTAAAAGCCACAGCAGTGTGCCGGCAAAACCCCTTGCTCCCAGCCAAAATAGAAATGGCAATTGTAATCCACTTACAGTGTTCCAAAGGGCATCGCGTGCACTGGAAAATTTATCGGACGAGCGTAGCCAGCGGATAAAGTCGATGGGGGCCGGCCATACAAAATGGCGTAGTTTGCCTCCGCGTAGCACGGCCCATGTTAAATGAAGCGTTGTTAATGCAGTAACGATCCAAAGTCCTACGTTCCATCCGGCTAATCCGGTGGGGTTTACGATCAAGGCCGAGTCACGCATAGCTGCAAGAAAACGGGCAGGCCAGAGCACCAGCCAGATGCCTAGGATGACACCGCCTATACGCCCGGCCTTGCGTACCCCAATGAAGCCGTCGCGCAAACGACCGGTTCGTGCGATGGTCCCGCTGATATGCAATAGATATCCAAGGCTAATCAAGTTGACCACGGGAATCGCCGAGACAATTGCCAAACCGAAAATTAGAGAAACCATCCCGAAACACCAGCCGGTTGCTGAATAAATGCCGTGGCCAATTCGACGAAAGAATGGCTGGTTGGGTTGTGTTAGGTTTTCTGGTGCTTGAGCTTTTGGTGAATCTAGCACCGCCGGCAAAGAATCCACCGATGAGTCGGCTTGTTGTGGCCAATCATCTTGCTGCTGAGTATTCACTGATGTATATTCCCTCGTGGGTGGGTAAGTGTTGTATGGGCGATTGGTTCAGCTACCGTGAAAGCGATAGAAAAGATAGTCTCTCCGGTTGGGCAGCGCAACCTGCTCTTTGTAGCGGTTTGTGTTTTTGGAATAGGTGCAGTGGGATCCAACTTCCTGCAATCCGATAAAATTATTCCTCCCAGAGACTATTCTGCAGAACAATATCAAAAGGCTGAGTTTGTCGATGTTGTTGAAGATATTGATGCAGAGTTTGCTGCTCACTGGGAAAATGAGGGGATCATTCAGGCCCCTCCGGCTGATGATCTGACTCGTATTCGGCGTTTGTCACTCGGTTTGACGGGGACAATCCCATCCCTGCAGGAGATTCGGGTTTTCGAGGAGGTATCCCCGTCTAATAACCCCGTTCAATGGTGGCTCAGCCATTTGTTTGAGGATCGGCGAACCAGTGACTATCTCGCTGAACGGTTTGCACGTTCCTATGTGGGCGTGGAGAACGGGCCGTTTGTGACGTACCGCCGCCGGCGTTTTGTGAGCTGGCTGAGTGATCAGTTCCATGAAAACCGTCCCTACGACGAAGTTGTAAGGTCATTGATAACAGCTGAAGGGGTTTGGACTGGAAACCCTGAAGTTAATTTCATCACAGTGACTATTGATCAGAATGATGAAGGGAATAACCCAGATGAGGTGAAACTGGCTGCCCGCGTGACTCGCGCTTTTTTGGGGGTGCGAATAGATTGTGTTCAGTGTCATGACGATTATCTTGACGAACGTTGGGATCAAAAGGATTTCCATCAACTTGCTTCGTTTTTTTCCGGTACGGATATGAAGATTTCTGGTATCCGTGAGACTGGCAAGAGTTACGAGTACAAGTACCGTCGCAAGCCATTGACTGAGGTGCCAAAAATGGTCCCATTCCTCCCTGAATTGTTGCCAGATAGTGGTGCTCCGCGCGACCGTTTGGCTGACTGGGTGACTCACGAGGAAAATAGATCCTTTGCGCGGACTACAGTTAATCGAATTTGGGCACTGATGTTTGGTCGCCCGTTGGTGGAACCGGTCGATGAAATTCCTCTGGAAGGCCCCTATCCACCAGGTTTGGAAATCCTGGTTGATGACCTGATTGAACATGATTTTAATCTTCAGCGCCTCATTCGAGTGATCGCTTCTACGCGCGTCTTTGGCCTCGACAGCAAGGTTTCTGAAGGACATTTGCCGTTGACCGCCAACCATGATCGCCATTGGGCGGCTTTTCCGGTCTCGCGTTTGCGCCCCGAACAAGTGGCCGGGAGTATTGTCCAGGCTGCTTCTCTTACTACCATTGATGCTGATTCACATATTATATTTCGGATGGCGCGGGCAATTCAGCAGGGTGAGTTTATCAAACACTACGGTGATATTGGTGAGGACGAGTTCCACGCCCGAGTAGGGACAATTTCACAGCGATTGTTGTTGATGAATGGAAAACTAGTTTACGAACGCACAAAGGATGATTTAGTAACTAACGCGGCGACGCGCATTCTGGCTACCGCGCGGGATAACCCAATGGTGGTGGAAGCCGCATATTTGTCAGTTTTGACCAGGCGTCCAAGTCCGGCAGAGCAAAAATATTTTGTTGAGTTGCTTGATCAGAAGGAATCCAGAAGCCGTCAGGAAAAGCAGGAAGATTTATATTGGGCTCTTATCAATTCGACTGAGTTTTCCTGGAATCACTGATATGAGCTCTTTACTCAACCATCTCGGAAATTCTGGTTCTTTTTCACGTCGCAAATTGTTGCAGTCGGCTGGTCTTGGAGGGTTAGCGTGGCTGACTCCACTGACGCATATACTCGGGCGGGCCCAAGAAAAGCAACCGAACAACGCAAAGGTAAAATCTACGATTATTTTGTGGATGGCTGGTGGGCCAAGTCAGATTGAAACATTTGATCCGCATCCGGGCCAAAAAATTGCAGGAGATACTGGTGCAATTAAAACCTCGGTTAAAGGGATTGAAATTGCCCAAGGCCTGCCGCAGGTGGCCGAAATTGTAGATGAGTTGACAATTGTGCGCTCAATGATCAGTCAAGAGGGTGATCACGAGCGTGCAGCTTATAATATGAAGACAGGATATCGTCCTGTTCCAGCACTGGTTCACCCCTCAATTGGTGCAGTACTATGTCACGAGTTGCCTGCTCTAGGTGTAAATATTCCGCGTCATATTTCAATTTTGCCGGATCAATGGCCGGCCCGTGGAGGGTATTTGGGTGCGCATTTTGATGCGTTCAAGGTTTATGATTCCCTCGGTCGTGCGGAAAACATGTCTGTTCGAGTAAAGCCTCCACGTCAGGAAAAGAGGTTGGAAGCACTAAAAGTTATCGAGGATTCCTTTTCACTTGGTCGTCGTCCTGATTTGGATAACAAGACAACTCTGCACAATATTACTGTTAAACGGGCACTTGCCATGATGAATTCGAATAAACTGGGTGCCTTTGATGTCAGCAAAGCTCCGGTTCGCACGCGTGAAGCATTTGGAGATACAAATTTTGGGCGCGGTTGTCTGGCCGCAATCCAATTGATTGAAGCAGGGGTTGGTTGTGTAGAGGTGACTTTGGGTGGATGGGATACCCATATTAACAACCACGAAGGTCATACAAGACTAAACGCCATTCTTGATCCTGCCTTTGCCGCACTCATCGGTGAATTGCGCGCGCGCGATATGCTTGATCATACCGTTGTCATTTGCGCTGGTGAATTTGGTCGTACGCCCAAGATCAACGGTCTGGATGGTCGTGATCATTGGCCAAAGGGCTTTTCTGTGGCACTGGCAGGAGGTGGTTTCAAGGGTGGTTATGTCCATGGCAAAACCGATCCTGAAGGAAAAAACGAGGAGCCAGAAGATCCCGTTAGGGTTTCGGACATTCACAGTACGGTGCTCCACCAGATGGGGGTCGAATACGACAAGGAAGTGATGACTCCTATTGGTCGGCCTATGAGGCTCAGTGAAGGGAATGTAATCAAAAGTTTGTTAAAGCCGGTGTAAAACTGTGTTTCTGAAATGGTTTCACATTGCCGCAATTAGCAATCTCTTTACAGTCACGGCATGAAAGTGCCTCTTCTAATATGTCTATTCTTTCTAACCCAGATTGGTTCGGCAGCGCAAAAGGGGTTTCAGCCTCTATTTAACGGCAGTGATCTTGCTGGCTGGGTAGGAGTAGGCGGGCCAGCTACTAACTGGGAGGTAAAGGACGGTATGCTTTCCTGCACTGGTAAAAAGGGGTCGCAATGGATTGCTACAAAGGAGGAATACGCCAATTTTGACCTGCGATTGGAGTTTGAAATTCCAAAGAACGGCAACAGTGGCGTGTTCATTAGGGCACCCAAGGAGGGTGCAGCATGGGTGGCCGGCATGGAAATCCAAGTCCTCGACGATCACGGTGACAAGTGGAAGAACCTGAAGCCTGCGCAGTTTACTGGCTCCATTTATGCCGTGCAGGCACCGGAAAGACGTGTGACGAAAAAAGCTGGCGAATGGCAAGCGATGCGTATTCGTTGCATGGGCACAAAGTGCGACGTCTGGATTAACGGCGAGCACGTGGTGAAGGGTGATCTGGCAAAATTGGCAAAGACTCACAATCAACCCGGCCTCAAACGCAAGTCAGGATTCATTGGCCTGCAGAACCACGCCTCGCCGGTTCATTATAGGAACATCCAAATTAGGGTTCTCAAGTAGATTTGACCCATGAATAGAAAATCTATTTACGGTTGGATTATCTTTGCAGCATGGTTTCCTTTTGTTGGAGATGCAGCAGAGAAGATTGCTTCCAGAGGTGCGGTGCAATCTTTGGAAAGGTATTTAAAAACCGTCAGGGACAAGCGCCCTGATATTAAGGCCCAAAAGTTCGGTAGTGTCGTATTAACACACGCCGATGCCGCCAAGGCTCGCGACCTGTTGTGGACTGACCGGCTCGAATTCCTCCGCCAAGAGCGTAGTATGGAAATGAAATCCAAGGTGATT
>CAZHJW010000143.1:0-6307 GCA_964533265.1 uncultured Pedosphaera sp. | reverse complement strand
TTCTTGAGCCGCTCAAAACGCGCAGCACGCACCTTGGCAAAGCCGCCGTCATACACACCCTTGTATTTCGCAATGTCCTTGGGCAACGCGTGCATCGGCCAGTGCGCGGTGGTATAGGCAACATAGAGGAACACGGGCTTATCCGGAGACTCCTTCGCGTGCTCCTGTAGGAACGTAACCGCGTTGTCACTGATAGCATCGGTGTAGTAATAGGTCTTGGGCTGATACTTCTCATCATTCTCAGGCGTAATAAATGTATTTGCACGGCACAAGGTAGCCGGGTCAAAAAAACTACCCGCTCCAATGATGGTCCCATAAAACTTTTCAAAACCGCGTTGTAAGGGCCAGTTATCCTTGGGGCCCTGGGGACGTGTGTGTTTGGTCACATGCCATTTGCCGCTCATATAACGCCGATACCCGCCGGTGCTCAATGCCTCGGCGATGGACACCACGTCCCGACCCAACTCACCACGGTAACCGGGAAGCTTATTATCCCCGGTCATCAGGCCGATACCCGCCTGATGCTGATACATGCCCGAAAGCAGCGAGGCCCTTGTAGGGCAACAGCGGGAAGTGTTGTAGAACTGTGTGAAGCGCAATCCATTTGCCGCCAGCTTATCGAGCGTAGGTGTCTGAATTTCACTGCCGTAACAGCCGATATCCGAAAAACCCATGTCATCAGCCATAATAATGACAATATTGGGCTGCTTGGCCGCTTGGAGTACTGAACCAACTAAAACACAAAGCACCGCCAGAAGAGTAAAGAGGGATCGCATCGACAAGAGCTTCCTGCCCTACCCGAATTTGGTCAAGACAAGGAACTAAAATACAAAACCCAGACTGAACTTAAAGGTATCGCCATTGCCGTGATCCAATACTCCCTGACGGTCATGAAAGTCGTGTTTCCATTCCAACTTCCAATGCACGGTATCATTCACGTTCCAGTACAAGGCAGGCCCAGCAGCCAGTGTTTCTGAACCGTCATCCTCCCAGTGAAAATCGGTCTCCCAGAAAATGGATCCATTGGTTCCTCTGGCATCAAAGTTATATCCTAGATCAAGGGAAGAATGGGACTCGAAGGGCTCGACACCGTGATACACCCAGCCGGTGGTGGAAATACCGAAATACCACTGTGCTGTCTCAAATTCATATCCCAGCCCAATCCCATTACCCCATTCGTTGTCATAAATCTCATAGTCATCCTCACCAGCCATCGGCACCCGCACCATCGGCTTGAAGGTCCACGAACCACTCTTACCATCCAAGTTGAAATATTTTTTTAATGGCAATGAAAGGGTGGCATCACCGATCCCATTATCATGCTCAACTTTTTTACCTCCGGATCCATCAGGCATTTCGCGGCGAGCATCCAATACCCAGGGGAATTTTGCCGTCACTCGAATCGATTTATCCCACGTGTAAACGGTTTCGAAGTGCAACAGATGCACGTCTTCCACAAAATTCGGATACGCTTTCCTATCGCCCAATAAAAGGTCGCTTTCATGGCGGTACTCCTCAATAAACTGAAAACCCCACCCATCATCCCATCGGGGCATCATGTTCATGATGGGATCATCCGCCTTAAGCAAGATGCCCGAAAACAAAAGAACCCAAAGAGCCTTCAATGACCTCTTATTCATTTCTTAAATTTCGGATAGGAATGAGCCTTTATCTTTCCCATTTCCATAGAATACCACTCAACTGGTATGTACCCCGCATCCCACACGGATTTAGCAATTAAGTTATCATCGGGCTTCTGCCCCGGCTTAAGAGCCACGGTTAACAGCTGCGCCTTAATATCCATATCAACACCACTCTTGTAACGTTTGGTATCAACGAACTTTAATCTTTTCAGCTTCACACGGATGCCGATCGCACAAGATTTTCACGTCATTCCCTTTACGTACAAAAGTGATACGTGTTCACGCTCCTTTAGTTTGGTAACTGCAGACGCATTGCGAACATCCTGCTTAGCATCTGGGTCACCGTCAGCGGCCAACACCGAAACACCGGTCGCCAGCAAAAGAGCCAGTGCTCCAAAAACCCATCCTGTAATTGTCTTGTTAATTTTCATGTAAATTCTATTTCTAATTTTTCCTTAAATAAAACGCCTCAGGCGCTTTCAGATCACGAGCTTTCCTTAGCCCGTATAACGGCGAAAAATAGAACCAATTAAGGTTCCTTACAGAATAGAAGAGGGAGAACGCCCTGGAAGGGCATTACGAATATTAAAATGCCAATTGGCAAGGTCAGGCGGAGCCCTTCCCAAGCCGTATCCCATTAATTTAAATAAATCACTCGGTTCCTTGAAAGATAGTTTTCCCCAAACCAAGGTAGCGTGAAAATCAGCAACAAAAACATCAGAGGCAGAAAGAAGAATATCCCCAGACTCGATCGAGCACATCCCGCAGTTCTCAGAAGGATCATGTTGATGTCTGTGTTCATTAGTTTCACCACAACATCCACCTGATTCAGTGACCGGCATAACAGCTCCAACAAGGCAGTGATTGGTTGCCGGCAACCAAGCCACCAACACCGCTAGTGCCGCTATATGTCGAATGAACCTCACCGGCTTGAATCTACCCCAACAATAATTTTTTGTCCAGTTGATGAAAGGCTTTTTCAGCCAAATAGAATGACTAAACTATAATATCTTTAATTATATGGCCAAAGTCAGCTTCCAACCGCTTGTGACCCCGCACTTCCATGCGATCCGACTCCAAACCCATCTGATGCAGCAAGGTTGCATGAATGTCTGTTACGTAATGAGGGTTTTTCTCGGTGTGGAAACCTATTTCATCAGTCGTACCGTGAGCAACTCCACCTCGAATACCCCCACCTGCTAGCCAAACACTAAATCCATAAGGGTGATGATCGCGACCATTACTTCCCTGCGAGCCAGGCGTACGGCCAAATTCAGTAGCGAACACAACGAGCGTTTCATCGAGCATTCCACGTGATTTTAGGTCCTTCAGCAACCCGGCAACGGGACGATCCACCTGCATGGCCAGTTCGGAATGTTTCGCCTTCAGGTTGGAGTGCTGATCCCACGCACCCGCCGCACCACTGCCGTGCATGATTTGGATAAACCGCACTCCGCGCTCGACAAATCGCCGCGCCGCAAGCAGTTGCTGACCAAAGGGCTTCGTTTCTTTTTGGTCGAAACCGTAAAGCTTCTTGGTCACTTCGGTTTCCGCTTCAAAATTCACAACGCCCGGCACGGAGGTTTGCATTCGGTAGGCCAGTTCGTAGGACTTGATACGGGCTTCAAGCAAGGCGTCGTTCGGATAATTTTTCTGGCTGAGGCGATTCAGTCGGTTGACCAACCCAAAACCAAGCAGTTGCTCGGCGCTGGTGATGTCGCCCTCGGGACGGGCGTAGTCGAGCGGGTTCTTGGGATCAATCTTCAGCTTCACTTCGTCATAAGCTGGACCAAGATAATGCCCGTCGCTCCGGTCAAAATAACGCGGCCCCATGCCGATGAATTGCGGTAGGTTTTCATTCAACGTGCCGAGGCCGTAATTCACCCACGCGCCAATCGTCGGCACGCGCGGATCGAGCATGTGCCGGCCGGAATGAAACTGTACCTGTGCGCCGTGGTTGTCATCGGTGGTCCACATTGAACGGATCACTGCAATATCATCAATGCAGCCACCGATGTGCGGAAACCAATCGCTTACCTCGATGCCGCTCTGGCCGTATTTCTTAAAGCCGACCTGCAACGGATATAGCTTGGTGCGCTGCTGTCCATTGGCATCGTTCACCACAACCACGCGCACTTTTTTCAGTAATTTTGGATCCTGCACATATTTGAAACGTGTCTCGCCTATCGATTTCCCCGCGAACGTGTTGAGCATCGGCTTCGGATCAAAACTCTCCATGTGGCTGACGCCGCCACGCATAAAAAGCCAGATCACACTCTTCGCCTTCGGCGTAAAATGTGGCAAGCCCCCCGCTCCGTGTAGCATTGTCGAAAGCGCCAAGCCGCCGAAACCCAACCCCGAGCGGCCCAGAAACAATCTGCGATTCATACCCATCATTTATCTGACTGAAACAAAGTCGTTATGATTCAGCAAGGCATGAACCAACCCTCGCCGCGCACGCTCTTTTGGATTTGCCTTTTTCGCCTCAGCGGCTGCTACTTGGAGTTCGACCAGTGTTTTCAGGCATTCCTGCCGCTCGATCGAGTCCGGCTTGCGCCCCAGCAGAATTTCAAACGCCGACTCCACGAATTCTACTCCATCGATTTTCTTAGCAATCAACTCCGACATCTCAATCGCCAGTTTACTGTTCGAGAGTGCCAGCGCCTGTTGCGGCACGATGCTTTCGCTGCGTCGATAGCATTGGAGATGGTCGGCGTCGTTAAACATTTTCAGCAACTTGTCCTGCTGATCACGCGAGTGCTTGAAGTAAAGACTTCGCCGGCGAACGGCATCGGAGGGGTTGATGGATGGCCCGCCCATTTTTGTGTCCAGCACCCCGGCGAGGTGCAACAAGCTATCACGCACTACTTGCGCCTCCATCCGGCGTGTGTTCATGCGCCAGTAAAAATGATTATTGGGATCAGCAGCCAAGGTCTTGGGGTCCGCGCCGGCAGTGGTGGACCTAAGCCGGTACGCACGAGAGGTGACGATGAGCTGGTGCAGATGCCGAAAGCTCCAGTCAGATTCCATGAACTCCACCGCCAAAGTGTCGAGCAACTCCGCCTGCACGGGTCGCTTGGCTCGAAGACCTAAGTCGAACACTGATTCCACCAGCGGCTCGCCAAAGTGCCGTAGCCAAACGTGATTCACCGCCACGCGCGCGCTAAGCGGATTCTTCGGCGAGGTGATCCAGCGCGCCAAAGCCGCCCGTCGTCCCGTACTGGTGGCAGGATACACGGTCGGATATTGGCTTTCTTTGTGCGCGGGCGTTTCCAGCGCCTTCTTGGCCGCGCGAAGCGGAGTAAATGTGCCCTTCCCCTGCTTTGCCGCGGCGAATTGCTTTTCGGCGTTGGCAATCTTCGCGCGCGCGGCATTGGTTTTTTTCCCATCCGCAGCAAAGACTTTCAATTCGTATTCACCCGCAGCCTTGGACGCCTCCGCCGCGCGCTTAGCGGCTAACTGCGATGCCTTTTGAAAAGCGGCTTTGTTGGCGCGCGCTTTCTCGGCGGCAAACATCGCCTCCAGCGAAGCCACCTTCGTCTCGGCGGCGGCAAGCTTGGCTTCGCTGATCTTCACTGAGCTGGCAGCCTTCAATTGCGGCGCCTTATTTTTGGACTCGACCAGATCAACATCCATTGGAAGCGAACGGATACTTATATCGTCAAATGCCACAGTAGCATCAAAGCCCGATAACTCCAGCCGCCCATCGGGTTTGCGGTCGGGCAATGTGTAGGCAATTTGAAACTTGTCGTTGAGCCAAACGTTCACCAGCCGATCACGAACCGCAAAGCGTATCGTATAAGGTTTTCCAATTTGTATAGGTTGAGCAACACGTCCGTCGGGCGGATAGGTGTGTTGGTCTCCGCGCATATAGGCCACGTGCAGCTTGGGTCCGGGCTCATGGGCGCTGGTGTACACGTAGTTCATGTATTTACGGTCAAACGGGACATCAAATCGGAAGGTCACTGACCGGTAAAGGCTACCACCGGTGTGTGTGTAGCGGCAGGTCAGCTCGAAATCACGCGGCAGTTTCTGACGCAGCGCCAACCGTTCGGCATCACGCGTAGCGGTGGTCTGGTGTGCCGCGCCCTTCTCGAACTTCCAACCCTTGCCAATGACCTCCCACAATTCGTCGTTGCGCTTGCCAAATTCATCGTGAAAGGCAAACTGAGGCGCGAATTTTGGGGCCGACGACTTGGGCTTCGGTTGGTCTTTTGGCGCGTTGTCCGCTTTCTTCCGAGCTTCGGCCAATTCCTTCTGCGCCACCCCCACCGCAGCCCGGGCAGAGGCAAGATGGGTAGTTCGTACATAATCGCGGGCTGCGGGGGCGTAGGCGTATACGGGCAATTGCACCGGTTTTATTTTAGGCGCGAAGCTGGACAGGACAGCGGGTACGCCGGCTTGCATCACGCGATTGGTATCGGGATTCTTCGGATCACCTCGCAGATGCAAATAGGTTTTAGTTTCGAGGTGATTGTCGAACACGCGAGGGAGACCCTCCTTTTCAAAATCGGTCACGCCCGGCACGGGGTCGAGGCGGACTTGGTGCGGTTCGAAGATGGCGCGAAAGCGATAATAATCCTCGTGCGTGATGGGATCGTACTTGTGGTCGTGGCACTTGGCGCAGTTGAGTGTGAGGCCGACGAATGCCTTGCCGGTGTGCT
>CAZHJW010000142.1:0-6362 GCA_964533265.1 uncultured Pedosphaera sp. | reverse complement strand
ATTACGGCCGGTTCGGCTTCTTCTTCAAGAAAGACCTTAAGAAGGGTGACGTGCAAAAGCTGGCCTACCGTTTCCATATTGCCCCAAGCGAGCAACCCGCCTTAGAAAGTGAGCCCCCTCAGGTTTCCAAGCAGCAGGAAAAAGCCTGGCGTGCCGCCGCTCAAACCGAATACAAAAACTTTGTGAAGGATCTGAAGTAAACCTAAAATCCATTCGTCCAATTTAAATCAAAACCTGATATGATAAAGAACCTGATCCCCACTCTCGCAGTTCTCAACCTCAGTTTCAGTGCCTTTGCAGGTGACTGGACCAACTGGCGCGGCCCCAATTACAACGGAGCCACTACTGCCACTGACCTGCCAGTAAAGTTTTCCAAGACTGAAAACATTGCCTGGAAAACCGCCCTGCCCGGCGCTTCAGCAGCCACCCCGATTATTTCCGGCAAACACGTGTTCCTGACGGCCGCACAGATTGAGGATGCAGGCAGCGGTAAGGGCAAACTGCTGGCCATGTGTCTGGACCGCAAGAGCGGCAAAATCCTCTGGGAACGCAATGCCGGCAGCGGCTACCGACCCAATGGCGATGGTGCCGACTACCGCCTTGATAACCGTACCAATTACGCTTCCCCTTCTGCGGTGACTGACGGTGAAGTGGTCGTCTTCTTTTTTGGTAATGGCGACCTGGTGGCCTACACCGTGAAGGGCGACCTGATCTGGCGTCGTAATATCCAAAAAGATTACGGTAACTTCACCTTCCAATGGACCTTTGCTGCCACTCCCACGCTCTACGAGGATAAACTGTACCTTCCCATCCTTCAGCGTGACGAAGAGGTAAAGGGGCGCGGCAAGGCCAATAACCCGTCCTACATCCTTGCCATGGATCCAAAGAGTGGCAAAACACTCTGGAAACATATCCGTCCTTCCGACGCCAACAAGGAATCGTTGGAGTCCTTCGGCACCATCATTCCTTCCAATGGTGAACTTCTGATTGCAGGCGGGGATGTCCTGACCGGCCATGATCCAGAAACCGGCAGGGAACATTGGCGCTGGGGCACCTGGAATCCTGATCACCGTGAACAATGGTGGCGCCTAGTTCCCTCACCTGTGGTCGGTGATGGGGTAGTGCTCGTATGCGCCCCAAAACGCCAACCGGTTTATGCCATTACTCCAGGCAAAAACACCAAACTAGTCTGGAAGAGTGAAGGACAGATCAGTAGCGACAAGGATGTACTAACCAGTGACGTATGCACGCCGCTTTTTTATGATGGCAAATTCTTCGTGGTGTATGGTGAAGGTCGTGACAAAACCATTGCTGCCTGTGAGCCCAAAACCGGCAAGATTATTTGGACGACTAATCTCCAGAGCCGTAAGCTAGTCCGCTGCTCGCCCACCGCGGCCGAAGGTAAAATTTATCTGCAAAATCATGGCGGTGAGGCTTATGTCATCGAAGCCAAAAGCGGGAAAATCCTTCACCGTACCGAGCTGGGTGAAGGCGGGGACGACCAAACCCGCTCGAGTATTGCCATTGCCGGCAAGCAGCTCTTCATCCGCACCAACGGGATGATCTACTGCGTTGGCAAGTAGCGCTAAAATTTATCAAAGAAAAATTACAAGCGCTCCATTTATTGGGGCGTTTTTTTGGAAAATGCCACCTAATCCTGCGGTGGAAACTTACCGATAGAAACGGGCTTAGCCACACCTTTGTCCGGTAACAGAATAAACCTCATGCCGTACCGTTGCGACAAAAGCTCACGACTCTTTTCCACACCCAGCACACAGGCAGCTGTTGCAAAAGCATCGCTTTCAAAGCAGGTAGGAGCCACTAACGTACAACTGCCTATTCCTTCTATGGGTTGTCCGGTTCTTGGATCGAGCAAGTGGCCGTAGCGTTTTCCTTTTTCGATGAAAAAATTCTCATAATTGCCAGAGGTACTCATGGCACCGCCACGTAGATGGATAGGCAATCGATTGCCTTTCTTCTTGGGATCCTCAATGAACACGGTCCAATGGGTTTTTCCATGCGGCAAACCTATAACACGCAAGTCCCCTCCAGCCTTTATCATCGCGTTTTTGATACCTGCTTTTTCCAAGGCTTCAATTGCGCGATCCACCGCATAACCTTTACCGAAACCACCGGAGTCAATCGACATTCCCTTGACACCAAATTCTAACTGATTGTTTTTTATATTCACCTTCCGGTAATCCACAAGCGGCAGTACAGGTCTAAGTTCATCGGCGCTGGGTAAACGGTACCTTTCCTTTTTGATAAATCCCCACATATCAGCCAGAGGACGAATCGTGGGATCAAAGGCACCTTTCGTTTCTTGGGATATCGCAAGCGCCTGATTAAGAATTAATTTTAATTCCGGATTAATTGGCTCCCCTTTGTTGACCTTCGCCAACTTACTATCATTACGATGAACGCTTAAAAGACGATCAGCCACGCGGAACTCCTCGAAAGCAGCATTGATGGCAGCCTGAGCTATTTGCGGCTCAGCAAAAACAGTTATAGAAACGAATGTGCCCAAATGCGGCTGTAACCGCGTCACAGGCTGATGCGTTTCAATTCTTGGCAGCTGGCTTTGACAACCGGCCAGCAGCAATAAGAGCAGGGCGCAACACCAAGTGCCACGTGTGACACACACGCTTAACCCCGCGCGTAATGCCACGGCAGGACAGCGTAGCGCCGCTAATGTTGTGAATGCCATCATTGAGATCTATCTTCGCTGCCGCATTTTTCCCATTAAATTGCTTCCGCCACCCTTCCCTCCGCACTTCGTACCCCCAACTTTCCCGATAGTTTAAGATTTCAACCTGACTCACTTCGCCTTCAGGAGTAAGAGCGATTACATAATCGATATACTCGTGCTTACCAATACAGCGATCAAAAGCCAACACCCCAATCACCTTATTATTCTTGTATGCCACTCCATACCAAATAGCCGGATCAATAACCTTCAGCCCACTATCGCGGTAAATCGCCCTGATTTCATCCATTGTGTAGCGATGGGTTTTCCATTCAAATTTATCGGCGGATGGAAAACAGACCTTTTCAGCCTGCTTTGGAGTGAGGTACGTCTTCGCGGCACCGATCTCAACACACAGAAGGCTACATATAAAAAAGAACCAACCGAAAAACTGTCCACACGCTCTATTCATTCTTCACAGGGTAAAGCCGACACCCCGCTAAAACGGAGGCCGACTTAAATCGCAGTATAGATTGATTAATAACTCATGACCTTAAACTGTTTTCTGGAACGGTGGAGTCCCTCTCAGGGCGCCACCTCTTATTGGTTTATCGCAATTGGCTGTTTTAAAAGAAGCCTACTGCAAATTTCTTTACTTTAGAACTGCATACCAATCCCGAACTGAATTTCGTCCGAGTCGCTATCCTGATCATCAAAGCAGGAGATCTTAACCTCCCAATTGTCACCAAACTTATACATGGCGCCCCAGGTAAGATATTCCTTTTGGCTTCCCTTATAATCGTACTTTTCCATACGAACAAACGGAACCAGTTCATTTTCACCCCGATCGATATGATAAGCAGCCTCAAGGCGATAGCCTGCAACTTCATCATAAGTAATATCAGTGCCGCCACCGGGAACAAGGTTGGCTGGATTATCAATATCCCACCAGGCATAATCGGCAATCAGTTCCAAACCTTTCAAGCCACCTTCAGTAAAGTTGTAGCTAGCTTCAATGTCGTAGAGATCCATGCCTGTTTCTTCACCGGATGAATTAACGTAAGTAGACTGGTACGTAGAGACACTTCCTGAGAAACCACCATTGTCGTAGCCTAATTTCATTGAGGTAGCGTAGTTGCTCTCACCATAGGTCTCATTCACACCAGGTCGTAGACTACGATGATTCCAACCAGCAGCCGTCTCAGTAACATACTTCGAGGTTAGCCCCGAAGAGACTAATAGGTTGTAACTCAGGCCGTCCACTTGAGGGATATCACCGTGGATACCGGTAGAAGCCTCCATCCAAGTTGAAGGAATCACGTACTTGTATAAACGAGGACGGTACACCGAGTAAAACTGGTCAGGCTCATGGTTTTCATTGATGGTGCCTACTGGGATCAAAGAAATACCCAGCGAACGCCAAGTAATGTTATCAGTCACCTGCACATCAATGTACATCTGCTCCAGTTCCAAATATCCGTCGAAACGGGAATCAGTGTCATCAGCTTCAACACCACCATGCTCCAGCTCCAACTCGGTCACAAACTTGGCATAATCACTAAGCTTGTAGGTTGGAATAAGTACCCAGCGGTGTGGATCATAAGTATTGTCAGTGCCTCCGCCTCCAGTGCTCTTCCACTTCATGGATCCGTAGAAGTTGAAGCTAAGGCCTTTAGCCAAGGCTTGATTCAAGAAATCCGGTTTATCAGCCTGTGCCTGTAGCTCTATAAGCTGCTTTTCTAGCGCATCAATTTTTTCTTGTTGGGCTTTCTCCTGCCCAACAACCGCACCTGCACTGACAATCAGGACGGCTAGTAGTAGTTTCTTTATTTCGATATTGAGACTCATTCTCTTTGCGTTCTGATCATATTGAGACTGAGTCCCGGTTGCTTGATTTCTGAAATTAGTGCGACTGAGTCTCATCGTCAATATAAAATTTAAATTATTTTAGTTTTGTTTTTTCAGTGTATGGCAAAGAAAAACGGCCGGAGCTTCTCCGGACCGTCCGTCTGATTCGTTGCTTCGGTCAGCTCAAAACTTGAATATTAAGTCAGCCTTAATGCTGTTATTGCTTTCCCCATCGGTGCCATCTTCAGACTCAGTAGCAAACAATGTGACGGCAGTCTGAACATTGTCATATATCATATACTTAAACTGAAGGATTGTCCCTTCAATATTCGTACCCGATTTAAACTCGTCAGCAATACCCCCAGCTCCAAAGGCGCCGAAATCCGAGTCTGTCAGATCATCCCACACCGCGTCTTTCTCAAGACTGCGATATTCAATCTTAGCTTCCCACTGGCCCGCCTTCTTGGCTCTCCCAAACTTAATTCCTCCGATGTAGCCGGTATCCTTTGTGGCAGCTGATTCCTGATTGTTCACCCAGGTTCCATACAGCTTGATGCCCGGACCCGTTTTGAAACCGAGGGCTGCATCAACAAACACGGGGGAGTAACCCACGCCTGAGGAGTTCCCTTTGCGCGCGGATTTACCCGCAGAACCTAATCCCCCATCATCAACGGTGTATGCACCAAGGCCCAAATCAAGTGTTGTGGCATCATTTAGGGAGCCACTGGCTGTGATCTGCCCCATGAACATGTTGTTAATGTTACTACTCGAACCTTTATTTTCACCGTCCACGAAGTATACGCCGCCATGAAAACCAAGGCTCATGTTTCCTGCATCGGTACCATAGTGGGCCTCGAAACCTTCAGGAGCAATATCTCCATCGAACAGTGCCTTGGAAACCTTCCAGCCAGTCTTTTCGAAGTTTGGTAACTTACCTCCAATAAGAGCAACCCCACTCACATCCATCTGCGCCCATGCCTGATCGAGGCCAATCGAATCCAGAGCAAATCCGTTTGAGAAAGTCTGGTTGGTTGAGCCGATATCATCTGTAGCCCCCTCACCTCCAGTAGCAAAACGGAAACCCGCTTTCACACCGTTCTTCATGTTGGCAATACCTCCAAAACGAAAGCGGTAACGCCATCGATCATGAGCCGCGGCACCACTTGAAGGACTATCCGCCGCGTGGCCATAGCGCAAACGTAAGTCCCCTTTCAATGTCAGGGTGCTTAACCAGCTGGGCATGGCACTATTAAATTCGTCGTTACTCTCTTCTAAAAGAGAATCGGCTTCTGCTTGGGTAAGTGTCCCTTTTTCGACCAGCTTATCCAGAAGGGCCTTGTTATCGCCGGCTTCTGCGTTTAGGGCAGCAAACCCAGCCAACAGGCCCATGTTCAAGGCTTTAGTTAAATTATTTTTTATCATGTCAGCAGCAAATGGGTTTGTTAACGATCTGTTTGCAGTTATTCAGCCGGAGGAACAATGTCTGTTTCTTGTCCGTCTTCCTTCTTTTCCCGGTAACCAATCCGATGAAACGGATTTACAATACTGCTGGCAATATTACGCGAGTGACTGCCAATACGTTTGAGATAGCGCAAATAAAGAACCACTGCAGCAAACTGAGGTCCTTCCAGTCCTTCCACTTCCCCGGCAATCAAATCATCCACCAATTTCTCACAATCAGTGGAAACATCCTCCTTATATTCCTCCATTGCCTCACGGGCCAGACCCTCATCACCATCTCTAAATGCTTGAATGGTTTTCCGGAACACCGAGGAAGTGTCCTTTTCAATCTCCTGAAGTTTCTCCTCTATGCTCCCTGCCAATAACC
>CAZHJW010000141.1:3076-6383 GCA_964533265.1 uncultured Pedosphaera sp. | reverse complement strand
CAGGCGACGAAGTGGTCTTTCAAATGACAGTTAGCGGCAGTGGCCCAAACAACGCAACCATAGTCGGGGCGGGAGTAAATCGTGATTTCACGAGCAGATACACCTACCCCATGCCTAATATTGATAGAAATTACGCCCAAAATTACTACCGACAGCATGGCTACTACCCGTATTATTCACACTATTACTACTACCCCGGATACCGGTACTACACACCGAGGCGACGTTATGGTTACCTGCGAACATACCGAACCACATATCGCACCTCCCCCCGCTATCGCACTCAAATTGGGCGTAATAATACGTACATGTCAGGATACAGAACGCGTTACCCCAATTCATCCAAAACCTTTAGCAAACCATCGAGCACAAGGGCTAATTACGTTAAAAAAACCTCTTCATCACCAGGCTTTAAGAGTCGGGTGAGCAGCAGCTCCACAATGAAAGCCAGGAGTGGCATGTCGAGCTCGGGCTCAAGAACTTCGTCATCCAGTGGTGGCTTCAGATCCGGTCTGAGCAGTTCACGCAGCTCCAGTAGTCGAAGCAGCGGTTTCGGATCCTCCCGTAGCAGTAGCTCACGCAGTTACGGCAGTTCCCGCAGCTCTAGCGGTTTTGGCATCTTTTAAACTAATCGACCGCGAGCCCGTTAAATCGTGCACATGATTATTTCCTTGCACAATTCGATCAGCCCAAATGCACGAACGAGTCAAAGCAGCAAAATTTTCAAGAGACCCTGATGAACTGTATCAGGTGGGCCTTATGTTCCGAGACGGAACGGACGTCGAGCAGGACTTCAAGGAAGCTAAAGATTGGTTCCGCCGCGCAGCATACGCCGATCATCCTGGTGCTTTATTTAACTTGGGGGTTATCAGCGTAAAGAATTTAGTAAGCGGATACTCCAGTGAATATGAAATTAAAAACTGGTTAAATAAAGCAATTAAACTGGAACATGCCGGGGCAAAAGAACTGCTCGGGTTAATTGAATCGGGCGAGGAATTACCTGAGGCTGAAGGGCTTTTTGCTCTGGAAGGAAAAGCCTCAACCTCCCCTGAACCCCAAAAGTCTGAACCCCCAATTGTAGAGCGACCCTCTCAGCCGGAGCCTCAAGTTGCATCTGCTGTCGCGAAGTTCAACAAAGACCTAGCATGTGCCACCACCCAGTATCAGCCCGACGACCTGCCTGAATACGATAACGAACCTTGGGACATTCGCATTTCCTTGGATAATGCACCGCTTGAGGACGCATATTATTTCACAGTAAAAGACCCTCAAGCCACTACGCACACCATCCAGAGTGTGCTTGAACAATTCGCTTTGAACACTGACCGAAGCGCAGAACTCGACACCCACGAATACCCACAACTCCCCCATATCCAACAGGAACTGCTAGGCTATTATCAATCTGGGAAAACCGATCAGACCCAGCTTACAATCTACGCAAACAAACGACCATCTGACGCACCGGTCCCCTTGTCCGACCCTGTTGCTTCCCACCTTTCAACTTGTGTTTTCCTTGATGGAACTCATGACTATAAATTATTAGACCTTGTTTTTGTCGTCGAATCGAAATCACTGGAAACGACTGATCTTTCGGGTTATCAGACATTGTTTGGCTCAAAATATATTTTATTCCTGATCGATTATTATAAACGTCATTCACCCAAAGGAGCAGATAATGCGAATTTCTCAGACACTCCTTTCCGCCCTTTTCTCGGCGGGAACGATAGTTCAGACCATTACCCACAGGTAACCAAAGCCTTACGTGATGCAGCCGACATAGGCTGGATTTTCACCGAAAAACCTTCAAACAACCAGATATTCATCTCGGACAAAGGTTACGATCAAATTGAGTCGCTTCAAAAAGAGGTCGAAGATTTAACCCGGGAGTACGAACGCTATCAATCAATCTCAGTAAACCCACCCACCCTTGGGGTGCCTGATGGACTGGATGCGCGAATCCAAATTATGCGCAGCCAATCGGTTGATGTTATCCGCACCATTTTCCTCTTTGCCTTCATATATAACGAAGAGGATCTCTTTGGTGTCAACAATTGGGCTGACAACTACGAATCAGGTGAGTCCTTTTCCGCAATCTATGATGCTTTCCAATATGAAACAGATTTTGCCGAAGATGTGATAACCGAGTTGACCCAACTCTAAGTCACCGCACCCATGAACACCCTGATCTTTGTAGATGTTGGGGGCAACGATCTCCGTTTTGCCATCAATCACTCCGCAAAGCAGGATCAATGGCTCTTCGATAACTTTTTGGAATTCATGCAACTTGGGCCGGAAGCTGCCAATAAAGCGGGGTTTCCCTTCATACCCGAAGACCATATTCGTCACGAAAGATTTAGGAGTTTGGTAAACAATCCCATATCTACTCTTAATTCAGCACTACATTTCGTTCAGGATGGGCAACAAATCACTAAAGGTGGTTCATTTATTCTGGGTGACGACCCACCCCTTGTTGAAATCAAGAGAGATCCCAACTCAGTTGCTACTTTGGATCCCAAGGACATTTCACTTAAAGAAAGAAATCATTCTATTTTCCATCATTATCCGTCGCTCCTCGCCGACGCTATCGATCTGACTGTTAACCGGAAATCGTCCCCGAACCAAACCCGCCTCTCTTTTTTATCACTCGTTAACACGAAACCCGACCAAGAAACCCTCACTTCATACCTGCTTCAGACTATCCAAGCTGTTCACCGGGCCCCTTTTGAAAATTGGTCGAAGTTTGAACACCAGATGCCCTATAGAAATGGGCATGAAATGTGGATTAACTACGCGAATGGAAGGGGAGGCGTTTGCTCTGAAAAAACTTCCTCTCTAAAATTTATCTGCGACTTGCTCGGCATTGAAAACCAACCAGTAATTGGAACTGAAACACCACTATCGCCAAAGCAATTAAAATCCTTGGCCGATTACTTCCTTTCCAATGGCAGAAATCCCCCTCCCTGCGATATTAAGCATTTATTGATTGAAGTGCACCTCGGCAAGGACATCTACTTAATCGATGCTACCGGTGGGAATGTACCTCTTATGGTTCTTAACGAGCCAGATGCAAAACCCTTCTATGAATCTGGCTACTCTGTACGAATGGTTTCACGCACCGACAAACTCTTTCTATCACGAGTTCCTCTATGGGTAGGGGATGCTCATTTGACTGTTTGTGAATACCACCTCCCCGAAGCGCATTTCGATCTAACCTTCGATCAGGACTTGGGACTGGAGATTACTAATGATCAATACACAGGCGCATTTTTTGATTACGGCAATGAACACACAGATCGCATGCGGAAAC
>CAZHJW010000141.1:0-2976 GCA_964533265.1 uncultured Pedosphaera sp. | reverse complement strand
CCGCTGCTTTCTGCCGCTCAACGTGCATTCGATGAGACTGAATTTTATGGGAGCATTTACCCCTGCAGACCGACCTGCCTTGATGAAATACCATTTATTAACCACTCACATTACCACCAAGCCATGGGGATTCTGGACTGCATAACAGACCGTTCTGAGGTAAGCGGCGCCCTCGCCGCTTACCACCGCAATGCCCGCAAGTTTCCGTTTAATATTGTCGAAGGGGAAACCGAGCAACAGCAACGCCACAAGAGACTAATTCACGCCCTAAGCGTTCTGGGGATTACATCAAAAAATTCAAATAGGTTCCTGCTCATCGCCGATGATGCTAGTGGGCCTTTCGCGGGCGAATTGGCCACCTGCCTTGCGTGGGAACACCATCAAGCCTCCATTGTCTTCCATCATGGTTCGGACGCACAATTACATGAAGACATCACCTGTTATAAACCAGACTACCTCCTAAACGTATCTATTTTCAGCTCGGGAATAGCCTTGAAAGGCCTCGATCATAAAACGATTAACGTTCACCACGTTGACCAACTTATTCCTGATAAGGAAAACCTGCTTCTCGCCTGTGACGAAATTGGTATTTTTGCTTGCCGTAAAGACCCTGCCGATCCTTTTGTATATGATCAGGAGAATTTACTCATTGAAACCAATCCTCACTCCCGCCTTCCCGCCTTAACCACCCAAAATTTTCGAATCGCTCCTTTCATCCGTTATTCACCGGGTCATTACCAAACCAAATTTGATGCCTGATAACCCCTACAAATTTATTCATCATACAAAGGGTTCGGCCTCGCTTATTCCCGCCGGACGTTCATTCGAGAATAAACTTCGAAAATACTTTCAATATCAAATTGATACCTCGGCTCACTACGCCAGTATTTTTCACAAGTTGGGCCTGAATTCTACACACGACCCTTTTGAAGTCCTTGATGAATTACCTCCTACCACAAAGGAGATCTACCGGGAAACACTCCAATTAGAAGCCCTCACCAGACTGAATGAGTCCACCTTTGTTACCGATTTTTCATCAGGCTCTACCGCTGACAGTGTTTTGCGACTTTGCGCACCAGCAGACGACTTAGCTGAACAATCCGTCACTGAAACCGCCTTCTCTTCAATCGGCATGGGGCCTGAAGATCATTTTGTCTGCATGGACATTGGTGCCACTGAAATTTATGACTTTTATTTTCGTGCCGCTCGCAATCTAGGCGTGGGAAGAACATCTTTTCTGCACTTAACACAGAACTATGCTCAATCTTGCCTACCACTGAAATCGCTTAAACCAACTGTGCTTCTTACTGTCCCGAGCCTTTTAATTCGCACCTGGACCTCCATCAAAAATTATTGGAATGGAGCTCGTTGCCCCATCAGAACTGTTATCCACATGGGCGAACCCATGGATGCAGACTTTCGGAAGAAAGTAGAAAATCATTGGAACTGCAAAGTACGTTCATTTTACGGTACCACCGAAACTGGCGGTATCGGTATGAGCTGCGAAGATAATAGGGGCATTCATTTCGACCCTAACACATTCGTTCCCACCCTTGAAAAAGCATCTCGTGTGAATGAAGGGGAATTTGAAGGTGAAGTCTTATTTACCACTTTACACATCCGCACACAAAGCATGATTAAGTATCGGATTGGAGACCGCGTTCGAATTAACACAGCATGCTGCCCTTGCGGCAACCCTAACCCACGACTGACTTTTCTTAATCGAACTCAGGAGGCATTTATCATTGCCGGCGAAAAGTTCCACCACGCAATGATCCTCGCGGGCCTAAGAGAATCGGCCCCAGATCTTCCGTTTGCCAATTTGGTAATTGAAGATCTGGACTCAACAGAAGGAGATGCATTACTCCGAGTCCAACTGCCTGATTCCTATCGCAAAACAGAATCCCAATTCCTCACCATTCTTGAAAATAATATTTTTGAACTTGATGCACTATTCAGATACGGATGGGTTAAATTTAAACTCGAATTCTTGCCCATTAACATGTTTCAAGGCAGAAAGATGATAAAAGTCCGTGATAACCGGTTACACATGGGTTATGATTCACGGGAAGATGCTTCTGATTAATGAGCGCTAATCAAACCTTCAAATGGACGCGAATGATGCGGAAAAATTGGTTGGCCTTTCTTAGCGCTGTTCTGCTTATCTTATCTGCATATTTCGTCATTAAAGTAAGAGAAAGGGGAGACTTTGCTCCCCCTAATACCGACACAAACCAGTCTCAGCATTAAATATATTCCCACTTTCTCCATGATCAATCTGGTCATTAGTATTTACAGGAAAACACGCAATCAATTTGCCGGGCAATGGGGCTTGGTATGCCTCTTTCTGGTGAGCATGTTGACCTATTCTGCCACGGGCTTTATGTATTTTGAAGGAGAAGGCCTCGGAAATAAACCCGAAGGTCTAGATTGGAAGACCTGCTGGTGGTGGGCGATAGTCACAATGACCACCGTTGGATATGGTGACTATTTTCCTGAAAGCTTTTATGGAAGATTGTTCGTTGGATTGCCCGCAATGTTGGTCGGTGTAGCGACACTCGGTTATTTACTTTCGGCTTTGGCCGCGGTTTTAATGGAAAACAAATTAAAGGAGCTAAAAGGCATGTCTACTGTAGATTCAGAAAATCATATTATAATTTGCCGCTTTATTGGACTCACATCCACAATGCAACTAGTCCAGGAACTACGCCAAGATTCTAAAACTGAAGACACCCCTGTGGTGGTCATTGATGAATTTCTAGACGAACTCCCCAAAGAATTGGCCGAGGCAAAAGTAACCTTTATCAAAGGCGACCCTACCTCAGATTCCGTAATGGAGCGGGCGAATATCTCCGAGGCAAAATCAGTTATCTTACAGGCCGATTTAACCGATAGTGAAAACTCTGACCTTAAAAATCTGGCCATCGCTCTGAATATTGAGAAAACCCACCCTGGAATTCATACTGTCGTTCATTG
>CAZHJW010000140.1:0-6405 GCA_964533265.1 uncultured Pedosphaera sp. | reverse complement strand
AGTTAACCGGCACTTCCTGGAGGTATTCAGCTTCAATCTTGGCACTGAATTCCTGCGCAAAATTGTCCATCTCCACGGTCGCCACACGCAAGTTGTGAACCAACCAGTTATAACCAAACATTGAAGGAATAGCGACGAGCAAACCAGCAACCGTTGTTGCTAAAGCCGCAGCAACACCAGGGGCTACAAATTTCAGCGATGCATTGCCTTCGTTTTGAGCTGCGTTACTAAAGACCTCCATCACACCCCACACCGTGCCCAATAAACCCATAAACGGCGCCCCGCTCACGGCAATGGCAAGAAGGATAATCCCAGCCTCCAATACCACCGATTCTCTGGCAACGGTGCTCTCTATTAATCCTTTAATGTGTTCCACCGATTTCAACGTTACATAACGATGTCGATTGCCCTCCTTGTCATGCAACCGCTCCTCTAAGGCTATACAGCCTTCCTGATAGACGTTAAAAAGAGGACAACCCTCCGCAGAAATTCGCCTTTCATACATCGACAACACCCTAGATTGAGTGCGGAATTCTTGATCGAAGTATCGGTTATATTTTCGGGCGCGCCGTAACTGCAGCGCCTTAAAAGCCATTACACCCCAGGCACACGTTGAAAATAGAACGAGAATGACGACAATCGCCAAACCCGGCCCTTCCAACTTGTCCCAGACGTACAGATACGTCGGCTGCGCTTCTGCAGGTGCAGAGGCCGCCGCTGCCAAAATAGCCATATTTTCCATGCCTTACCTCCTGAAGGCAAAACTCCTTGATGGTCTTTTCGTACCAAAGAACCGCATTTTTGTCAACTTTTGGACGTTTTAATGGTCCAAACCCCAACAAAATCACCCGATGAGAACGAGAGTCAAATCGACGATATCAACACTTGTGAATCAAGTGTTAAGATAAACTGAGCAACTAAGTGGAGGCAGTCTAAAATCTGAAGACCATGGTTGATTATGCCACGCAATCTCCTGTGATTCCACTCCCCCCGAATTGCCATTATTACCACCCCCATAATGCTCCGAATCACTATTTAACACTTCACGCCAGAAACCTTTCCTCGGAAGGCCTATACGGTAGCCATCATGTAGCATCGGGGTGAGATTCATCACCACCAACACACAACGATCACACTCCGGATTCTGCCTAGCAAAGCTCGCCACGCTATTAAGATTATCCGAACAATCAACCCAGAAAAACCCTTCTTTCAAAGAATCCCCTGCCCATAAAGCAGGCTCGTCTCTATAAAAATGATTTAAATCGGCTACCCACTTTTGCAGGCCACTGCCTAAGCTGTTTGGCTCTAAACAAGCCCAATCAACTTGCCCATCATGATCCCATTCGCCGTGCTGGCCCATTTCGCCGCCCATGAAGAGGAGTTGCTTCCCAACGTACAACCACTGGTAACCATACAACGCGCGAAGATTGGAAAACTGCTGCTGTTCATCACCCGGCATGCGATTGAGGAGTGAACGTTTTTCATGAACCACCTCATCATGTGAAAGTGGTAAAAAATAGTACTCCTGATCCCGATAAGCAGAGGCGAAAGTAAGTTCATCCTGATGCTTTTGGCGATCCCCGTGCTCATGCTGGAAATACGCCAAGGTATCGTTCATCCATCCCATGTCCCACTTGAAGGTGAAGCCCAATGCCTTCTCGCCCGACGCAGTTTCACGTGTGACACCAGGCCACGCGGTGGATTCCTCGGCAATGGTCGCCACACCAGGGAATTCACTGTGCACCACGTGATTCGCATCACGCAACAGTTCAACGGCTTCTAAGTTCTCGTTCCCTCCGTGGATGTTTGGCGTCCACTCGCCTTTCTTACGCGAGTAATCGAGGTGCAACATAGAAGACACCGCATCCACACGCAGTCCATCCACGTGAAACACATCACACCAGAAACGGGCGTTGGCTGTAATAAAGTTCCGTACTTCTGGGCAGCCATAATTGAAAATTGCCGTCCCCCAATCAGGGTGCTCTCCACGTTGAGGATCGGGATTTTCAAAAAGAGGCCCCCCATCAAACTCAGCCATCGCCCAGTCATCCTTGGGAAAGTGGGCAGGCACCCAATCAATAATGACCCCAATCCCTGCCTCATGTAAGGCATTAATTAGAAACTGAAATTTCTCGGGAGTCCCATAACGACTGGTGGGTGCATAAAACCCAGTTACCTGATATCCCCACGAGGGGTAATAGGCATGCTCAGCAACCGGCATAAACTCCACATGAGTAAAACCCATTTTGAGAACATAATCCACAAGTGGTCCCGCCAATTTCCTGTAGGTAAATAATTCTCCTTTATCCTGTTTTAACCAAGATCCCAGGTGCATTTCATAGACACTCATGGGCTGTGTACGAAGGTCGCGTAGCGCACGCTGGTTTATCCAATCCTGATCACTCCATCCAAATCGATGATTGTCCCAAACAATAGATGCTCTCTTGGGTGCAATCTCAAAGAAGAAACCGAAAGGATCAGTCTTTTCCAATAATCTCCCGTCCTCGGCGAGAATCTGAAACTTATAGTGACTTCCCACACCACAACCTGGAGTGAAAATCTCCCAAACCCCAGATTTACCCAATACCCGCATAGGATGATGGCGCCCGTCCCAGCCATTGAAGTCACCCACAACACTTACCCGACGTGCATTGGGTGCCCAAACAGCAAAACTGGTCCCTTCAACCCCATCTATGGTTCTGGCGTGGGCCCCCAGTTTATCATATATGCGCCGCTCATCTCCTTGACCAAAAAGAAACAAGTCATCCTGCCCAATGGTTGGCATAAAAGAAAATGGATCACGCGTACGCCATTGTTCTCCAGAGCCCCATGTAATAGCTAAATCATAAGGAAACAGTTCATTTTCTTGGTCAGCTAAACCCTCAAACAGATCTGAATCTCCAACACGTCTTAGTGGAATAACCGGCTTGGATACACTATCAACAGGAACGGCTACCACTCCTTTGGCCAAAGGCAAAAAGGCACGAACCACCACCCCTCCATCACCCAAACGGTGCATCCCCAAAAAATCATGCGGTGCAGTATGTGTGCCGCGAGTAATGGCCTCAAAATCAGTCTCGGCAATGTCATGTCTCATCAGAAAGCTTGTGCGAGTCTATTGGTTTTTGCACGTCATCCACCTCAACAAATGCCCGCTTAACTATCTCTTTCTCCGACCGAGATTCAGAACGTAAAGCCCATAATTGTTTTATCAGAAAAAGCATAAAACCCAGAACTCCAGCATCATCAATTATCCCAAGAGGCCCAAGCAGGAACTCAGGCAACAGGTCCACGGGGCTTATGATATAGATGCAACATAAGACGATCCCCAAGATGATCCAGTTCTTTTTTGTCATGCAATTATCCGTTTCAATTGTTCGCCAGTCACAGCCTTCTCACCTTCGTTCCATAAAAGGTAGTCAGACCTCTCAATCTTTTCGTATATATCCATTTGAGCTGTCACGCGGGCATTGATCTGGGCATCACTCCAGCCTCTATCGCTCAAACGCTTGTTCTGGGTATTAGGGGTACAGGCTATACTGATAACTTTATCGAACTCAGCTACGACTTTCACTTCAAACAACAAGGGAATCACCACTATTCCTAACCTCACATTGTCTGTCCGCCACTCAGCAATCTGTTTCATCCACAACTCGCGAACTCTGGGGTGAACAATCCTCTCTAACTTCTCTCGTTGAAGTTTATCACCAAAGACGATGGCGGCCATTTTTGACCGGTTTAAGCGACCTAGCTGATCCAGAAATCCTACCCCAAACTGGGTTTTAATTTCCTCCAAAGCCGGTTGGCCAGGCTCCACAACTTGACGCGCCAAATCATCAGAGTCCACACTCCGAACTCCCATTTCTTCTAGTAAATGTGAGGCTGTAGATTTCCCCATTCCAACCCCGCCAGTAAGACCGTATATTCTGGAAGTCATTGCCCTAATCCTAAATTTTGAACCACTTGGACGGTGGCACGAGATTTATTTAGTGTATAAAAGTGAAGCCCTTCCACCTTATTAGCTATCAACTCCTCACACTGCCGTGTAGCATATTCGATTCCAAAGGCACTAACCGCTTCATCATCCCCGCCGAGCTCATCAAGACGGGTAGTAATTTCCGCAGTAAGCTTGGCTCCGCATAGTCCTGTAAATCTTTGAATTTGTCGCGTACTCAGAATGGGGATTATCCCCGCCAGAATTGGCCGATCCATTCCCTTTTTCATTAGGTAATCACGAAAAGCAAAAAAATCAGAGTTATCAAAGAAAAGCTGAGTGATAATAAAATCAGCCCCACAATCCACCTTGGCCTTGAGTCGATCCCAATCCACCTCACGACCTTCGTCACAAGCAATATGTCCTTCTGGAAATCCAGCTACCCCGATGCTGAATCGCTTTTGAGCTTTAACAAACTCAACCAGTTCATATGAAAACTCAAACCCCCCTTTAGCCTTAACAAATGACTCTTGCCCCGGAGGTGGATCTCCTCTCAATGCCAAAACATTTGATATCCCGGAACTATTTGCATCCTCAAGAAACCTACTAATATCCTCGCGCGCAGACCCAACACAGGTCAGGTGAGCCATTGTTGGAACCCCATATTCACTTTGGATCAGATCAACAATCCCAAGGGTCTTATCTCGAGTACTGCCTCCCGCACCATAAGTCACCGAGAAAAACGCCGGGTTTACCTCTTTTAATCGAGGCACAATTTTCTCCAACAATGCCTTTTCACCTTCAGGCGTCTTGGCAGGGAAAAATTCGCAGGAAACCGATGGTTTCCCAAGCGCCTGATGTTCTTTCAAAATATCGCGAATCAATCGCATTGGTCGATAATGCGCGAAATACAGTCCACATTCAAGGCAGCTCACCCACCAATAGCGCTCATCGTCCGCTCAGGCTGCTGAAATTGATCCTGCCCAATATTATGACTCTTTTCCTTTTTCAACACGGCATCACACAACCACCGGGCCAATACCGCATCATCGTCTTCTTGGCGTAAAAGAGGTTTAATGTCGTGTTCCTTTATACTAAAGAGGCAGGTCCGGAGTTTCCCATCTGCCGTCAGGCGAATTCTATTACACTGACCGCAGAAAGGTTCGCTGACTGGGGTAATTAAACCAATTTCTGTTTCTCCACCCACAAAGCGCCAGCGTTTAGCCGTAGCTGATGGGTGTTCCTGGTCCATTGGCTCTAAATCAAATTCTGTCTGCAAACACCTCAATATTTCACGTCCAGTTACAACATGATCTTTCTGCCATGCACGTCCTGAATCCAGAGGCATAAATTCTATAAATCTGATCGCTAATTCCTGGTCCAGAGCGAAACGAGCCAAAGGCAATATTTCATGGTCGTTCAACCCACGAATGACCACCGCATTTATCCTAATTGGCGAAAACCCAAGCTCTTTTGCGCGAGCAATCGCCCTCATTACATCTCTCAAGCCTTCTCGCCCTGTAAGACGTTTAAAATTATCCTGATCCAATGAATCGAGGCTAAAGGTAACCCGACTCAACCCAGCACTCTGAAGAGCTTCGGCGTTTTCAACAAAACTGAAGCCGTTTGTTGTAATGGCAATATCCTTGATTCCGGGGATTACGGCCAACTGTTCGACCAATCTTGGGACATCACGACGAAGCAAAGGCTCACCACCTGTTAGCCGGATTTTATTCACCCCTAACCCAGCCGCAACTCTAGCCACCCTGACAATTTCCTCATAAGAGAGGAAATGGGATTTCGGCTTCCACTTATGATGAATCGGGAGAGGTTTTGCCTTGGATGAACGGAGAAAAAAATCCGCTGCCTCTTCAGTCTCGGGAAGACAGTAGAGACACCGGAAATTACAACGATCGGTAATGCTTATCCGCAGGTCATGAATTGCGCGTCCGAAGGAATCGACTAGAGTCGGCCCTCCTGCTTCAAGGTCGCTCACTAATCTTGGGGAACTAACGGTACAGGTGGAGTCTTGGGTGTTTCGTCAGTAGGTTCGATAACCTTGCCATTTATTATAACACGGCCATCACTGGTAAGCTCCACAGACACATTTTCATCCCCTTTTGCACCAACAGTCAAGGTCTCCCCATTACTTCCTGCACCACGCAAAACTGCGTGTTTCTCCGCAACGGTCTGCTTCTTTGCGTAAATTCCAATTCCGCGTCTCATCCAGTCCATTCTTTTGGCCACAGCAATGTCAGCCTTAATACGTCGATACTGCGCTGTTAAGAACTCGATGTCATTCATCTGCTTCACCAATTTCGCCTTCTCATCCTGCAACCGAAGCAACTCCCCTTCAAGAAAGGTTCGATCCCCTTCTGAGTCATCTAGCTTTTGGTTCGTCTGATCAATTTCAGTATTCAAGGTCGCAATCTTTACCTCCAATGCTCCTTTTTCCTGATTGAGGCTATCGT
>CAZHJW010000139.1:5160-6412 GCA_964533265.1 uncultured Pedosphaera sp. | reverse complement strand
CTATTTTTGGTGAGAAGGCGGCGGATGTTAAGGATACATCCCTGCGCGTTCCCAGTGGTAGCACCGGGATCGTGATGGATGTCAAGATATCGGCTAAGGAAGAGAGGGTGACCAGAGCCAGTGTCTCTGCTTCCAAGAAAGGTGAAAAGCAGGTTCAAGATGAGTACAAGAAAAAGATTGCCGATCTGCAGGAGCAACTCACTGAGGCTCTTTCAAACATTCTTTTGGGCGAAAAGATACCCTTGGATGTAGTGAATAGTGAGACAGGGGAAATTATTATTCCTTCTAATCGCAAGATCACCAAGACGCTCCTTCGTAAATTGGCAGCCAGTTATGATAAAATTGAGATCGATCCTTCACCGATCCGTAATAAGATCAATGAGATTCTGGATGCTTTCCGTAAACGTTTTGATGATTTGCAAATGGCCCATGATGATGAGTTGCAACGTGTGGAAGCCGGTGATGAGGGTGAGCCTGGTGTGGTCAAAAATGTGAAAATATATATCGCCTCCAAACGCAAACTGTCGGTGGGCGACAAAATGGCCGGACGCCACGGAAACAAGGGAGTAGTTGCTAGAATTGTGCCGGAGGAGGATATGCCTTATCTGAAAGATGGAACTCCGGTAGACATTTGCCTGAACCCTCTGGGTGTTCCCAGTCGTATGAATGTAGGCCAACTACTCGAAACACACTTGGGCTGGGCTGCTAGAATGTTGGGGCTTCATTATGCTACCCCAATTTTTGATGGTATTAGTGAAACACAAGTCCGCGAATACTTGCAGCAGGCCGTTGACAAAAATGTAGCCGAGAGTGGAGACCAGTTGGTGGGTGAGAATGGGAAGGCCTACCTATATGATGGCCAAACCGGAGATCGGTTTGATCAGGAAATTGTGGTGGGTTACATCTACATGCTGAAACTGGGTCATTTGGTTGCTGATAAGATTCACGCTCGCGCAGTGGGTCCGTATAGCCTTGTTACCCAGCAACCGTTGGGAGGAAAGGCTCAATATGGTGGCCAGCGCTTCGGTGAAATGGAAGTGTGGGCCATGGAGGCATATGGGGCTGCCTATACGCTGCAAGAACTCTTGACAGTAAAATCAGACGATGTTCAGGGGCGCACTCGTATTTATGAAAATATTGTAAAGGGTGATAATACATTGGATGCGGGTATTCCCGAGTCATTCAATGTTCTCGTAAAGGAAATGGAATCACTCTGCTTGGAGGTAAAGGTGGGTTATACCAATCCTTCTGA
>CAZHJW010000139.1:0-5060 GCA_964533265.1 uncultured Pedosphaera sp. | reverse complement strand
CAATCCTTCTGAAGCGGAAGACACTCTTGCTGTATTGGCCAGCTAACCAACGATAATCAAAAGGAATTTATTAGAATGAATAGCACAGATTCAACACGCGAACTACTCGGATTGGAACGCGTAAACCTTGTGGATTATGTACAGGTTTCGGTGGCTTCTCCCGATACCGTACGTCGTTGGTCTAAGGGTGAGGTTAAAAACCCGGAGACTATCAACTACCGCACATTTAAGCCTGAGAAAGGCGGCCTATTTTGCGAACGTATTTTCGGTCCCGTTAAGGATTGGGAATGTTCCTGCGGTAAATACAAGCGCATCAAGTATAAGGGAGTGGTTTGTGACCGCTGTGGTGTTGAGGTAACTTTAGCTCGGGTGCGTCGTGAAAGGATGGGCCATATTGAGCTTTCTGTCCCCTGTAGTCATATCTGGTTCTTTAAGTGTATGCCTTCCCGTTTGGGATTGATGTTGGATATGACAGGCCGACATCTCGAACGGGTGATTTATTACGAGGATTATCTGGTGATTGATCCGGGTGATACGCCTCTGGAAAGGAATCAACTGCTCACTGAAGCTGAGTTGCGCGAAGCGATCGAGACTTACGGTCCCAATGACACCAAGGAAGATGGCGGTGCGTTTGTCGCTAAGATTGGTGCTGAAGCGGTACATGAGGCCATGTCCAATATCGACCTTGACCAGGGAATAGGCGAATTACACGAGGCAATGACCAAAACGCGTAGTAAACAAATCCGCAAGAAACTCGCTAAGCGTATCAAACTGTTTCAAGGATTTAAGGAAGCAGCATCGCGTCCTGAGTGGATGATCCTCAGTGTATTGCCGGTGATCCCGCCAGACTTACGTCCTCTCGTGCCACTGGAAGGCGGGCGTTTTGCGACCTCGGACTTGAATGATCTCTATCGCCGGGTAATTAACCGTAACAATCGGTTGAAGAATCTCATGCAGTTAAAGACTCCTGAGGTAATCATTCGAAACGAGAAACGAATGCTACAGGAGGCGGTGGATGCGTTGTTTGACAACGGGCGTCATGGCCGCGCAGTCACCGGTGCAGGGAATCGAGCTCTTAAATCGCTTTCGGACATGCTCAAGGGCAAAGGTGGTCGTTTTCGACAGAATCTTTTGGGTAAACGTGTTGATTACTCGGGCCGGTCAGTGATCGTGATTGGACCAGAGTTGAAGCTGAATCAGTGTGGATTGCCGAAGAAGATGGCGCTGGTACTCTTTGAACCATTTATCATCCGGCGGCTTAAAGAACTGGGCTACGTGCACACTGTGCGTTCGGCCAAGAAATTGATTGAACGTCAAACTCCAGAGGTATGGGATGTGTTAGAGGAAGTCACCAAGGGTCATCCCGTTATGCTTAACCGTGCCCCGACCTTGCACCGTTTGTCTGTCCAAGCCTTTGAGCCAGTTCTCATCGAAGGATCAGCTATTCGAGTGCATCCTTTGGTATGTACTGCCTATAATGCGGACTTTGATGGTGACCAGATGGCGGTTCATGTGCCTCTTTCTGTTGAAGCACAAATGGAAGCCCGTCTTTTGATGCTGGCGCCTAATAACATTTTTAGTCCGTCTAGTGGTAAACCGATCATGACCCCGACTCAGGATATCACACTGGGTTGTTATTATCTCACGGCGGAACCGCGGGAGTTGCCCAGCAAAAAAGCAAAGAAGAAGGAGCGCGTCCCTATGTTTTCCAGTGCCGAAGAGGTTTTCTTCGCGTTAGACGAAGGAGATATTAATCATCACACGCGCATCCATTTGGCCAATCCGGATCGCGGGCGCGAAACAGTTTATGGTGATGCGGAGTTATCAACAATTTCCACGACTGCAGGGCGGGTTGTTTTCAGCGAAATATGGCCTGAGGAACTGGGCTACCCAAATTTTGCGGTAGCAAAAGGTAAATTGGCTGAACTTATCGGGAATTCTTACAAATTTGCTGGCCAAAAGAGGACCGTGGTCGCTTTAGATAGACTTAAGGAGTTGGGGTTCAAGGAGGCCACTAGGGCCGGCGTCTCGATCGGGATTGATGACATGATTATTCCGGACGAAAAGAATCAGGAAATTAAGGCGGCTCATAAGCAAATAGATGATGTCGAAAAACAATATCGTAAAGGTGTCATTACACCAGGTGAACGTTATAACAAGATCATTGATATCTGGACTCATGCCACAGATAAGATTTCCAACGTGATGCTGGAGACGCTGGAGACTAATCAGGGCAAGGATGAATATAATCCCGTTGCCCTTATGGTGGACTCTGGAGCGCGAGGCAATCGCCAACAGGTGCGCCAGTTGGCCGGTGTTCGCGGATTAATGGCCAAGCCCAGTGGAGACATTATTGAGAAACCGATTCTATCCAACTTTCGTGAAGGTCTTACTGTTTTGGAGTACTTTATTTCAACCCACGGAGCCCGCAAGGGGCTGGCCGATACGGCTTTGAAGACTGCGGATTCCGGGTATATGACCCGTAAACTTGTGGATGTTGCACAAGATGTCATCATTAAAGAGACCGATTGCCAAACCACAAATGGGGTTTGGCTTGAAGCCATCTATGAAGGAGAGGAAGAGGTGGTCCATTTGGCAGACCGTTTGGTTGGTCGTCATTCTTGCGATGATGTGGTTAATCCCTTTAACCCAGATGAATTCTTCGTTCGTGGCGGTGAAGAGATAGATGAGCACAAGGCTGCAGCGATTGAGGACGCCAATATTGAAAAGGTGAAAGTCCGCTCCGTGCTTACCTGTGAAGTGCGTCAAGGGGTCTGTGCTCATTGCTACGGTCGTAATCTTGCGACTGGACTAACTGCAGAGCACGGTCAGGCCGTTGGCATTATTGCCGCACAATCTATCGGTGAGCCGGGCACGCAGTTGACGATGCGGACTTTCCATATTGGCGGTACCGCTTCGGCCATTTTCAAACAGCCTGAGATTAAAGCCAAGGAGGGCGGTGTAGTGACCTATGAAGGGTTGCGAATTGTGGATCTCGAGGACGGCAGTCACATTGTGCTCAACAAAAATGGGCGTGTCAGGGTAAACGATGCTGAGACAAAGGCCGAGATTGACGACTATGATGTTCCAATTGGTGCTGTGATTTCTGTGGCAGATGGTCAGAAAGTAAAGAAAGGCCAAACCTTCGTTCAATGGGATCCTTACAATGTGCCGATTCTCTCTGAAAAGGGTGGCAAGATTGTGTTTCATGACATCATTGAGGGAGTGACCATGGATCACGATGTGGATCCGGCTACGGGGCAGGAATCCATGGTGATTATTGAGCATAAGGAAGATCTTCATCCACAGGTGATTGTGGAAGATAAGGCTGGTCATGCTGTGGCTAACTACCCGATTCCTGCTGGAGCTCATGTAACAGTTGGGGAAGGAGACACGATTGCCCCCGGAACGCTTCTGGCGAAGACCCCACGTAAGACTTCCAAAACCAAGGATATTACCGGTGGTTTGCCGCGTGTATCAGAACTTTTTGAAGCACGTCAACCCAAGGATGCGGCTGAAATCGCTAAGATTGATGGCATGGTGGATTTTGGGCCGATTGTACGCGGTAAACGTTCATTAATCCTTACCAATCAGGAAACGGGAGAGGAAGAAGAGCATCTTGTGGCCATTGGCAAACACTGCATTGTCTTTAAAGGTGACGTGGTAAAGAAAGGGCAACAATTGACTGAAGGGCCGATCTTGCCACATGACATTCTGGACATTCTGGGAGTACACGCGTTACAGGCTTTCCTAGTGAGTGAGGTACAGGAAGTGTATCGACTGCAGGGTGTGACAATTAACGATAAGCATATCGAGATGATTGTGCGTCAGATGCTTCGTAAAGTGAGGATTACTGAGGCAGGGGACACTACATTCCTCTGGGGTGAGCAGATTGATAAGGTTACTTTTGAAATAGAGAACGAACGGGTAGAGGCAATGGGAGGGCAGCCTGCCGAGGCTTCCCCAGTGTTATTAGGCATTACCAAGGCATCTGTAGAAACCGAAAGTTTTCTATCGGCTGCCTCCTTCCAGGATACCACTCGGGTGCTGACTGAAGCGGCGACGCTTGGCAAGAAGGACATCCTGCACGGGTTTAAGGAGAATGTGATCATGGGTCACATCATTCCTGCTGGTACGGGTTTTGATGGTCACCGTAAGCTGAACTTGAATCCTTTGGTGGATCCTGTGGAGATGGATGAAGAAGAGAACTTGCTCTTGTCTTCGGAACCGGTGATTGATGAGCCAAACCCTCTGGTAGGTTAGTGATTAGTCTAGAGGTCAATTTGTGCAATGAGCAATCTTTTTGCTAAAAAGTAAGAAATCTTATTGCACTGGGGATAACCTTTGGTAATATCCCGCCCCCGTTTGCTAAAATAGCGTCCCAGACGCGCTTTTTTGCAAGGTATTTACAACAAAATGCCAACGATAAATCAATTGATCCGCAAAGGACGGAAAAAGATAAAGGAGAAATCCACTTCTCCCGCTCTTAAGTCGTGCCCTTTTAGACAGGGAGTCTGTCTGCAGGTGTATACCCGGACGCCAAAGAAACCCAACTCTGCGATGCGCAAAGTGGCTAAAGTACGCCTGACTTCCGGTTACGAGGTAATCGCGTACATCCCTGATGAAGGGCATAGTTTGCAAGAGCACAGTATTGTTTTGGTGCGGGGAGGAAGAGTAAAAGATTTACCCGGTGTTCGCTATCACGTGGTACGCGGTCAAAGGGATGCTCAAGGTGTTGAGAAACGTCGAGTAAGTCGTTCCAAGTACGGCGTAAAGCGGCCGAAGGAAAACAAGAAGTAAAGAGTTTAGCAGATGTCACGAAGACGCAGAGCAGTTAAGCGCGAGATTTATCCGGATGTCCAATTTGGCAGCCGGTTAGTTGGTCGTTTGGTGAACACAGTTATGCAGCGTGGCAAACGCAGTGTTGCTCAGCGTATTGTTTACGGTGCGTTCGATCAAATTGTGGATAAACATGAGGGAGCAACAGCACTGGAAGTTTTGGAACGGGCGGTGGAAAACGTCAAACCGCGGTTAGAAGTCAAGAGCCGTCGTGTGGGTGG
>CAZHJW010000138.1:3949-6419 GCA_964533265.1 uncultured Pedosphaera sp. | reverse complement strand
CTTCCCTTGGAAACCTTGGGGGCTCTGGCTCATCGCAGGCGTGAACTGGCCAAGGCTAAGGCCTTTGAAGGGCACGGCAACGAAATTATCACCTATAGCATTGATCGCAATATCAACTACACCAATGTCTGCAATGTGTATTGCAAGTTCTGCGCATTCTGGCGAAGTGAAAAAGCCAATGATTCCTACGTAATTTCGCATAAGGAAATCGATTCCAAGATTGAGGAAACCGTAGCACTGGGAGGCACACAGATCCTCATGCAGGGCGGGCATCATCCTTCACTAAGTAAACAATGGTATCTCGATCTCCTGTCACACATTCGCGAAAAGTTCCCGACCATCAATGTCCACGGGTTTTCACCCAGTGAATTTGTCCATTTCCGGGAAGTGTTCGATGAACCTATGGAAGATCTCATTCGCGATTTTCATGAGGCCGGCCTTGGCTCCATTCCCGGTGGAGGCGGGGAAATCTTGGTGGACAGTGTGCGAAAGAAAATTTCCCCACTTAAGGCTATGAGTGATGATTGGCTGGAAGTCATGGCCATTGCCCACCGACAAGGCTTAGCAACCACCGCTACCATGATGTTCGGCCATGTTGAAACTGTGGAGGAGCGTATCGAACACCTGGAGCGCGTACGCGTGCAACAGGATGAAACCGGCGGCTTTACCGCTTTCATTGCTTGGACATTTCAGGCGGAGAATACCAAGCTGAAGGCACCCACAGTGGGATCACACGAATACTTGCGAATGCAAGCACTCTCACGCATTTATCTCGAGAACATCGAGAACATCCAGAGCTCTTGGGTGACTCAAGGTCGGGAGATCGGCCAAATCGCGCTGCAGCACGGCGCAAACGATCTGGGCAGCATCATGATCGAGGAAAACGTGGTATCCAAGGCCGGCACGGTGTACTGCATGGATGTTGCGGATATGCAAAGGCTCATAAAAGATTTAGGGTATGAGCCACGCCAACGCGATAATTGGTACAATCTGATAGCGTCCTAGTTCAGTGACGGATCTCCCGGTTTGACGGTAGGTTCATCTTTAGTTTCAGGTTCCGGCAACGGAACAATCCGCGTTTCATCATCATCCTCTTCAGTGACTGGAACAGGTTCCAGACTGAAAACCCCGTTCAAAACCGCCTCCTTGGCCTTCCACATCATCGCCATAGTGGTGGCAATTATGAGGGTCGCAATCCAAATTACCGAGGCTCTCAACAAATGCTCCAGAACAACGGCACTTCCTATACTCTCAGCCATACTGGGTAATTGTTGTTGAAGTCCAGTATAAAGCCCATCACTCAACCGGCAACACCACATCGCCACTAGCAGCGGAAGGAAAAGGATAAAATTGAGGGTTACAAAAAGTTTTATGTCCGCACGCAAAATAGGGTCTGGCAACATGGCTCCCAAACGCGTCAGGACGTGGTTTAAATTGAGAAGAAACATGATGCTAGCCGTACAAAAAATAATTGTGGAATAAATAATGTGCTTTTGGCCGGCTGAATAACCAGAGGCCGATAACTCAGGTAACACCTGAATCCAGTGTAAAAACGGCGCCAAACCAGCCATTAGCAGAGCCAGTATCTCGGTAATTTTTACCGCACTTTGCCAGATTTCTTCTTGTGGCTGAAACTGTCTCAACCGTGATGCTCCAAACCAAAGGATAACCGTAGAAAGAAATAAAGGCGCAACCCCCCAGGATTCCCAAGCCGGAGCAATCATCTCTTGGACACACACCAAAAGCACAAATGGTAATGCCCAGAATAACAACTCCAGTCCACGCACAAGCTGACGTAGAGAAGGCATCAAGTCTGGATGGAGTGATAAAGGGGTGGCCATAGGCAACTAAAACGAAAGATAGGTATATTCATCCAGCCCGCGTTCGTATTCCTGCAACATTTGGATTCCTTCTGCGGGCTGAAAGAGGTTGTCGCTAATGGCCGTATCAATCTGCTGTTTCATTTGGTGGATCAGTTCCAGTCGGTCATACTGCATGGTGGTTAGGTTATCGCCAATCGAGTGACCGCGAAGAGTCTGCTCAATGTAATAACCATTGGGTTTGTCAGGATCAAGAAATACATGCATCTCATTCACTCGGCCAAAAAGATTATGGAGGTCACCCATTACGTCCTGATAAGCACCCACAAGGAAAATGCCAATGTAGTAAGGATTCACAATCGTTTCATCTTGTTCTAACGAATGCAGTGGCAACGTGCCTCGAACATCCTCCAAGTCGATGAATTTGCTCACCGCCCCGTCCGAATCACAGGTAATATCCACCAAAGTTGCTTCCTGTGTAGGTACTTCATTCAACCGCTGCAGAGGCATAATTGGAAAGAGCTGATCAATCGCCCAATGATCGAGCAAACTCTGAAACACTGAAAAATTACAGATATATTGATCACTCATTTGATCCTCAAGGATCGCTATCTCCTCAGGCACATGCCCCTCCTGCTTTCGAAAATGTT
>CAZHJW010000138.1:0-3849 GCA_964533265.1 uncultured Pedosphaera sp. | reverse complement strand
ATATTTGGGTGGGGAACATCTTCTACTTCGCACACTTCTCCGATCGTCTGGACAATATCATCGGTATACTCGCGTAACGAATAATTGGCTGAACTATCAAACGCTGCGCGACTTCCATCATAATCCACAGCCAAACCGCCTCCAACATCCAGATACTCCACCGGAAAACCCAATTGCCTTACTTTTGCGTAAAAACGAGCTCCTTCCTGGACCGCTTTGCGAACGGTTTGGATATCAGGCACCTGTGAGCCGATGTGGGAATGCAATAAACGCAAGCAATCCTCCCATCCTTCAGCACGCAGAATTTCCAGTGCAGCCATCAACTGGGTGGTATTCAAACCAAATTTGGCATCCTCACCTCCACTATCAGCCCACTTCCCTGTACTACGGCTCAAAAGGCGTAAACGAATTCCAAGCTGCGGACGAACCCCTTCGCGGGCAGCTATCGCAATGATGTTCTGAAGTTCATCCAGCTTTTCCACCACCAGAATCGCCTTTTTACCCAACCGCGTGCCCATAAGTGCAGTTTGAATAAAGTCCGCATCTTTATACCCATTACAAATGAGTAAGCTATATGGGTTAGACTGTAAGGCCAAAGCAGCGCTTAACTCTGACTTACTTCCAACTTCCAGACCAAAGGCATGGTCCTTTCCCGCATCAAGCACTTCCTCAACCACTTCGCGCAGCTCGTTCACTTTCAGTGGAAACACACCATGGTAATGACCTCCATACTCAAAACGTTCGATCGCCTCGTCAAAAGCCTGACAAAGAGATTGCACTCTATGCCGAAGTATATCCTGAAAACGAATCAGCAATGGACCGCTAAGGGCTTTCTTTTTGGCCGACTGAATGACGGCACTTAACTCCACTGCTGTGTCAGATTCTGGCAAAGGCTTAGCCACCACATGACCTTTAGTATTAATGTTATAATACCCAGCACCCCAGCGACTGATGTGATATATATCGCGAGCCTCATCAACACTCCAATTATCGGGTTCCAGCTTCACAGGAGCGCGCATCATAGGAATGGCACACCGTTTTGCAAGACGGTCATTGCAAAAAACGCCCGTCGCGGGTTTTCTTCCCGCATGGCGAAAGTTCTACTCAAGGATATCGTGCTGTACTGCAACCGCACCCTAAAGATCGACCTCATCACCGATTCCGATGGCGCCCTGAACGGATTGCAGGTGGAAAATAATGGTAAAGTCAGTCGCATCACCGCGGCTGTGGACGCCTCGCTCACCACCGTGCGCATGGCTATCGAGGCCAAATCCGACCTACTCATCGTCCATCACGGACTCTTCTGGAGTCCCCAACAACCATGGACTGGTAAAAAGCGAGACCTGATTGGAGAACTGGTGGAACACAACCTTGCCGTATACAGCTCCCATCTGCCCTTAGATCTTCATCCAAAATTAGGTAACAATGCGGGCGTCTTCAAGGCACTTAAATTAACCAAGCCCAAACCGTTTTTCGAAGAACACGGTCAATTCATAGGTCTAAAAACAAGTACACGTTTGGATCGTGGTGTTTTAAACAACCGCCTTAAAAGCATTCTTGGATCATCACCCACGCTCTTGGCAGGAGGACCACAAGTTTGCAAACAAATCGGTATTGTTACCGGAGGCGCTGGCAGCAGTATTGCAAAGGCTGCGGCTGAAGGCGTGGATACTTTTATTACCGGCGAAGGGCCTCATTGGACGGGGGTACTTGCTGAAGACCTGGGGATTAACGTTTTTTACGGCGGCCACTACGCGACCGAGACTTTCGGGGTGAAAGCTCTGTCGGCTCTGCTGGCGAAGAAATATTCTCTGCCGTGGACTTTTCTGGATCATCCAACGGGTCTGTAGTTACTGACCGCGGCAGAAAAACTAAAATCAAAACCGCCAAGGCCCCTAGACCAAATCCGGCCAGACTGACACGGATACTATTCTCACTCGGGGCAAACTGGAACTCAACCTTGTGTTTACCGGGGGGCAAATACACGCCGCGCATCAGATAATTTGCCCGCAATAATTTTGCCGGCTTACCATCAACTGTAACCTTCCACGCCGGATGATGTTTATCATTGAGCAGCAACACCGTTGATGTAGCTGCTTCAGTAGACAACACAATTCGTTTGGGGTCATAGGATTCATAGTGTGCACCCACTACAGTCGCGTTTGTATCGCTGATTTCCGAAACAGGGATTTCCTCTGCGATCAACACTTCCTGATGTGGATTCCATGTTTTCCTCGGTAAAGTTGCCAACACTTCATCATCAGAGAGACCACTTCGCCAATTTGCAAATAAACCAGCACGCGGCAGGGCTCCATGAAACTCAATCAGAGCGAGCGGTCCATTCGTTTGAATGGAGACGGCAACATCATCATATGATTTAATTTTTTTGCCGGGTTCCTTGGGGCCCAAAGAGAAGAGTGAATGTTCGGCAAAAGAATTAGTCCGACCATAGATTGCATCTAGATGCGACGCGTGACCTTGCCCAAGTCCCAAGAGAAACCGGGTCCCCGTTAATTCGCACATTCGTAAGGCATCTTGACCAAACATCTGCCGATAAACGCGGTTTTCAGCAGCGACACGCGGCTCCTGAATAATATCAAGTGATTGGATTTGATAATATGGGAAATGATGTTGAGCCCATAAAACTCCATGAACACCGCTCAATAATTGCAATTGGCCCACCTGCTGCATCAACTGCTGCCCCTTCAATTGCAAAGCCACCTCCTCGGTACGGTTGGTGGTGTTTTGCATTCGCTGCTGCAACTGCATTAGCTCACTCTGGGCAAGGCTCATTGCGAATGTGGCGGGAAATAATTTTATCCGATTTTCGTAAGGTGCCTGCCTCAATACATCCACAATCGGATTATTTGCATATTTACTGACATAATTTTCATGAACTAAATAACGGCTGTGTGCCCGACCAAAATCCACCACCATCACCACCCCGCATAACACCCAAACTCTCCAAGCCAGCGAACCAGACCACACTCCCGACATAAATAGAATCAGTGTCACTACGGCCAAGAAAAGCATACCCAAACTAACGCCAAGCATCTTCAGGCTGAATCTGGCTATCAATTCGCCATCTGGGCCAATTTTCAACGTTTCGGCGAGGTAATGCCTCAAATCCGACTGAACCGCCGCATAAAAAACCCAAGCCAAAGCACCCGTGAGCAGTACACCAGATAAAATATGAAACCAGCGCCGGTCCCAATCTTTCAATTCATCAAACCATTTTTGAATCCATCCTATAAAATCGTCATTTCTATTTTCCTTTCCATTCAAGTAGGCACGAGCCATTCCCTCCAATCCATAGGCGAACAGAATTACAAAACCCAAACTAGCCGGGTGCATGAATTTTATTGGATTACGAATGCTGCTGAAAAACGGCAACGGATGAAGCAACGAATAAAAAAACGCATGTCGTCCCCATGCAAAAAGGACTGAAATAAAAATCAAAGCCACCCAAAAGAAAACCCAACGACGATCTATCGAATCGAATTGACCGCCTTCACCGCGTAAGGCCTGCAACAGTGCCCAGAGGCATACCAGTAAAACCAACATTCCAGCGTAAATGCCATACCCCGAATGCCGGGCCAACCCTCCCATTCCTGGTTTCCAACCTGGCGATTGCCCCACTGACCCCCAATAGCGCTCACCTTCTCCAGAATCCAACCTATAACCAAATAACCCGGGCACTGCCACTCTTAGGGTCTCAGCCTTGGGCAAACTCCACTGGGTTGCAAAATCCCACTTTTGGTCCGGCGACATTTGCTGCTGTTGCTGGGCCGCTGCCTTGCCCTCGGTCCCAATCAAATTACTCAAAGCATGCCCCGCCATCAGCGCCGC
>CAZHJW010000137.1:4371-6420 GCA_964533265.1 uncultured Pedosphaera sp. | reverse complement strand
TCGATAAGGCCCAGCAACAGAAGAAACCGTTCTTTGTTTGGTACGCCCCTTTCCTGCCGCATACTCCGCACAATCCACCGGAGCGGTTGTTCAAGAAATATGCCGAGGTCAAAAACCAAAAAAAGGCCAAGTATCTGGCGATGATCGAGTGGCTCGACGAGACCTGCGGCGAACTGATGGGGCAACTCAAGAAAAAGGGCGTGGCCGACAACACGCTGGTGCTTTACCTAGCCGATAACGGCTGGAATGAATACGGTAAGGCGCACCCCTATGAAAACGGCGTGCGCACCCCGTTCATCGCGCATTGGCCCAGTAAAATCAAACCGCGCAAGGATGATCATAATCTGGCCTCCAATATCGACATGGTGCCGACAATCCTCTCCGCAGCCGGCGTGAAGCCACCGGTGTCATTGCCTGGCATCAACCTGCTTGACGAACAAGCGGTGGCCAATCGCGATACATTGTTCCTGTCCAACTTCGCTCACGACATGGCTTCTGCCACCGAACCGGAAAAGAGTCTCTGGACACGATCCTGCATTCACGGCAAATGGAAGCTCGTTGCTTGGATCAAGAACCCGCCGAAAATCCGTCCCTGGGCCGGCGGCCATCGCAAAAAAACAGGAGCGAACTTGGAACTATTCGATCTCCTTGCTGATCCGCACGAAGCCAAGAACCTAGCCCAAGCCCACCCCGAAGTCGTCAAGGATCTCCTGATCCGGATCAACGACTGGTGGAAGGTGGATTAACTGCCGCGGCGATTACAAACCGTTTAAAGTTCCACCCGAGTGCCATCCTGCTTGGATGACTCAATACAGGCCATCAAGACCTGCTGAGTCTTGAGGACGATTTCACTCCACTTGGGGTCAGGGCTACCGCTAAAGACCAAGTCACCAAAGTTACGGAAGAGACCCGTCTCCTGCGAGGTGGGATGACTGCCTCCATATTCATGAACGGCTACGGTGCGATCATGTTGTTCCATATTAAAATCGCATACGTGCTGATTACTCTCTGTGTTACTCACAGTGTATTTCACTTCAGATCCATAAAATGGCACCACAAAATCATCGAGCCTTACGGTCCCTTCAATCCCGCAAATATGCGCCCACTGCTGGTTGCCGGTCATAAAGGAACAGTAGTAACTGGCATTAACACCATTCTCATAAAACATTTCACCTGAGAACTCCATGGGCACCTGGTCCGGACTATCGGAGCGCGCTGCTCCCTGCAACATACGACCGCTTACTGATTTGGGCATTACGTAATCCATCACCCAAAGGTTGAAACGAATATTGTACCACCCGAGGTCCCCCAAACAACCTAGGGGCTCAAGATCACTGTGCATGCGAATGTTGCCGGTGAGAAAATCCTCACCGCCATTAAAACTAAATTGCGAGTTGATCCTGCGAATTTCACCAATACTGCCATCAGTCAATGTTTCACGCAGGGCATCGAGGCGTTTACTGTGCATAAACATGACTCCATCCATGAACTGCACGCCCGCTTCATTACAGGCAGCGATAATCTCCTCCACTTCAGCCAGATCGACACCACAGGGTTTTTCGGAAAGCACATGCTTGCCTGCCTTGGCGGCCTTAATGATCCACTCCTTGCGCACTCCAGTAGGCAGGGGGATGTAGACTGCGTCAATATCATCGCGTGCGAGGAGTTCATCATAGCCTTCCACCGCCTCAGGTTTGGTGGAGAACGGGACGTGACTGGAACAGTCATCAATCCATGCCTGCGCCTTGGCTTTATCCCGGCTGGCCACTGCAACAATTTCGCCATTGCCCGACAAGGCAACCGATTGCCAGTTCTTGATCCCAATCCAGGCGGCACTCAGGAAACCCCAACGACATTTCTTTTCACTCATAAGATTAGATAATTTTTCTGGAAAACGGAGAGCGACTCTCGCGGCGCCCATTAAGTTTGGCAAGATTTTTGCCCACCTGTTACTTCAATACGGAGTTACAGGTGTTCTTGCCAATTCGCTGACGATCGTCACAATCAGCCCCCTTACCCGAAACATGAAGAAACTCATTCCTTTCCTGA
>CAZHJW010000137.1:0-4271 GCA_964533265.1 uncultured Pedosphaera sp. | reverse complement strand
TTTGGCACCAAGACGCTCCACAAGATTTGTATCGACACACGTTATGACCCGGCGCGCATTCTGGGCGCCGACCGCGAAGGTCTTCGACTTATCCACGTTTCTCTTGATGGAAAATTTCTGGGGGTGTACGCCAAGGACGTGTTGCGCCCGGCTGCTGTGGCTGTTCATGGCAACTTGGCGGTGACCGGTGAAATCAAAGGACGTGCCACGTTGTACGACAAGACCGGCAATGTGGTTGCGCAACTTGGCCACAACACCACACCGGGCGAAACAGCCACCAATAAACTGCCACCGGCCAAATGGCGCCCAGGATTTTTCTCTGCTCCACACGGCGTTGCCTTCAATGCGGCCGGAGATTTGTTTGTGGCTGAATACACCGTGCACGGCCGCATCCACCGCTTTAACGTGAAGAAATAAAGATGCTGCCAGGCATTAAGCAGTTTGAGCTGACTGATCGTGTGGCGATCATTACCGGAGGCTCCAAGGGTTTGGGCGAAGCGATGGGTGCGGGACTGGCAAGCGCCGGGGCCAACCTCATGCTCGTCAGCCGCAATGGAGAGGAAGCCCAAGGGACCGCAGAGAAATTGGCCAGCGAATACAACTGTAAAGCAATCGGTTTTTCTGCCGACGTTTCCAAACAAGCGGATACCGAAGCCATGGTCGGCAAATGTCTGGAGGAATTCGGACGCATCGATATTCTCATCAATAGTGCGGGTATCAATATTCGCGGACCCATTGATGAGGTCACCTACGAGGAATTCTCCGAAGTGCAGCGTATTAATGTCGATGGCACCTGGCTCGCCTGCCGGGCCGTGCTTCCTCACATGAAGGAAAAAAAGTATGGCCGAATTATCAATCTTGCCAGCGCACTAGGACTGGTAGCCATTGCCAACCGTACACCTTATTGCAGCAGCAAAGGAGGAGCCGTCATGCTCACCCGGTCTCTGGCCCTCGAACTGGCCAATGAAGGCATCACGGTTAACGCCATCTGTCCCGGCCCTTTTCTTACACCGATGAATGAACCCATCGCAGAAACTGAGGAGGGCAAGAAATTCATTGTCGGCGCCACAGCCCTCAAGCGGTGGGGTGATATGAAAGAAATTCAGGGAGCAGCCATTTATCTGGCCAGTGACGCCGCTAGTTACACCACTGGAGCCATGATCAGCGTGGACGGAGGCTGGACCGCGCAATAGTTCCACTGCTATTGCACGAATAAGGCACAACTGTTAGCGTCAAACTGTAAATGTACCGGTGGCTGAACATACTTTTTTTGATTCTGACTCCTTTTGGAAGCTGGGCTGAACCTGTTAAAGAATTACCCTGGTCCTTCACGTCACTGGAGGAACTGCCTCTCCCAAAAATCCAGAAAACCAGTTGGGCGCAAAATCGTGTGGATCACTTTGTGCTCTCGCGCATGGAGTCCAAAGGACTACAACCTGCACCGGTTGCTGATGATCGAGTGCTCTTGCGGCGTCTGTATTTCGATCTGATTGGTTTGCCTCCTGCACCAAAGCAATTGGCAGATTTTCGCAACCGTGCGAAAGCTAATCGCAAAACAGCCATCAAAAGAGAAATCGACTCCTTGCTCGCCTCGCCTCATTACGGAGAGCGTTGGTCACGCCATTGGTTGGATCTTGCGCGGTACACGGACAAAACTGCAAGCTGGCTCAATTCAACTGCTTCAGCCTGGCGCTACCGCGACTGGGTGGTCCAAGCCTTAAACCAAGACCTTCCCTACAATGAATTTATCAAACAGCAGTTAGCCAATGACCTCATCGCAGGCAGCGATCCAAAGAACAATGCCGCGCTCGGTTATTTGGGTTTGAGCCCCACCTATTGGAAAGAGCTGCAGTTACCTCCGGAAATCATCAAGACCACTGTGGCCGATGAATGGGAAGAACGGATGGACGCCGTAGGCCGAACATTTCTCGGGCTAACCTTGGGTTGTGCGCGTTGCCATGACCACAAGTTCGAACCGATCACTCAAGCCGATTACTACGCCATTGCCGGCGTGTTTGCCAGTGTGCGAATCGCCGACCGGCCCATGATGAAACAAGAACTCTGGGAGCCGGTCGCAAAAGCGCGCGAGCAGGTAGCAAAACTGGAGAAGAAACTAACGGAATTAAAAAAGAAAAAGCCCACTACCTTAAAAGCCGGCAAAGGGGTAAAGACGCCTGCCTTCGCACAAGATTACTTCACCAACATCACAAAGCTAAAACCTTACCTACACGAGCCATTGGACAAAAAGCCTGAGGCCTTCATCACAGAAAAAGGAGTAACCATTACACCAAAAGACTTTGCAACGTTCACTAAAGGAAGATTGCATGCAAAGGTTAAGGATTTGGGTTCGGAGTATACGGTCTCGTTCTGGTTCCGTAACGACACCCCGAACAAGGCACGGCCAGTAACCGCCTATCTCTTCTCACGTGGCCCCAATGACGGCGCACGCGCTCCTGGAGATCATCTCGGAATCGGGGGCACTGCCACCCAGGCAAATGGAACGCTCTTCCTCTATAACGGTGATGTAGCCAAAGGACTTCTCGGTGGTAAAACGGTCATTGCGCCAGGCACTTGGAATCACGTAGTTCTCACACGTAATGCCAACCATGTCACCGCTTGGCTCAATGGTGGAGCCGAACCTGAATTCGAAGGGGATATCAAAGCCACCGCAGGGGACTCACAGGAATTCTTTCTTGGCGGTCGCAATGAGCGGTTCGCGCTGATAGACGGTCGCTTGGCGCACGTGGCATTTTTCAAACGCGCAGTAAACCCCACTGAAGCAAAACAGCTTCACACCAGCGCCGGTCAGCCAGTGGGCCCAATCACCAAACCACTGGAAGAATTTGTACCGCAGGCAACACAAGCTGATCCGAAGCCAGAAATTGCCAAACTGGAAAAGCAAGTCACTGCCATCAAGGAAAACACTCCCCATTACGATGTCCCCATGGTCAGTGGAGTGGCCGAAGCGGCCCTGTTTGTAAATCCCAGGCGTAATGGCACCCACGGAACGGCGCTTGATTATAAAAAGGGCCAAGCGCGTGACTTACCAATCCACAAACGTGGCAATCCGAACGTCACCGGCAAGACTGTTCCTCGCCGATTTCTCGGTGCATTCCCGGTGAACGCCGAATCCCCTCGCCGTTTTCAACGAGGCAGTGGTCGGCTGGATTTGGCCGAAGCCATTGTTGAAGAGGCAGCCCCTTTAACCGCGAGGGTAATCGTGAACCGCGTATGGCAGCATCACTTCGGACGCGGCCTCTGTCCTACTCCCAGTGAACTGGGTCATTCTGGTGAAGACCCCACTCACCCCGCTCTATTGAAGGACCTTGCCTCAAGGTTTGTCACCAATGGCTGGTCAATCAAGTGGTTGCACCGCGAAATACTACAATCAGCCAGCTGGCAACAAAGCATCCATAATCTAGCATCACAAAAGACAGATCCAGCCAACGAGTACTTGGCGAGGATGAATCGTCAACGTCTGGATGTGGAAACCTGGCGCGATTCCATGCTGCAGGTCAGCAACCAACTGGACCTCAGGATGGGCGGTGAGCCTCAGGATTTAGAGACCAAAGAAAACAAACGTCGCACTCTTTATGGAGCCATTCACCGGCGTGAACCCAATCAGTTCCTTCGCATTCATGATTTTCCTGACCCCACCGCCCACGCCCCCACGCGCCCCCAAACGATCACGCCCCAGCACCAGCACATTTCATTGAACGGACCTTTTATCCACCGCCAATCCGAAGCTCTCGCTGCCCAGTTGATGAAGCAAAAAGGGACCGAAGTCCGAATCATTTCCGCCCATCAAAAACTCTTCCAACGTGTACCACGGGAATCTGAGCTAAAAATTGCCAAGAGCTTTCTCAAAGGAAAGGAAACCGATGCTGCCTACTGGACACAATACGCTCATGCGCTTTTGGCAGGAAATGAATTTCAATTTATCGACTAATGAGTGAACTCAATCCCATTAACCGTCGAGCCGCGCTTGCCCGCATGGGTGCAGGCATGGCAACTTTGGGATTATTTAATTCCCTGCAGGCAGCCACAAATATGCCCCCCCATTTTGCGCCGCGCGCCAAAAGAGTGATCCATCTCTTCATGAACGGCGGCCCCTTCGGCCCGGACTTTCTGGATCCCAAGCCGGCTTTAAAGAAATATGCCGGCCAGAGACCAGAAGGAACAGACCTGCGTACTGAACGACCCACCGGTGGTTTACTAGATGCCCCTTACGAATATAACCAACATGGACAAAGCGGGTTGCCCGTCAGCAA
>CAZHJW010000136.1:0-6422 GCA_964533265.1 uncultured Pedosphaera sp. | reverse complement strand
AGCTTCTGCTTGGCAACGACGTTAAACGCAACAACCAAGCCCAAAAGAAATACACGTATCATTTTCATGAAAAGGGTTCAGAAAGGCGCATCCTGCCTAAAGCCGATGAAGTTGGCAAACCTCAAGACGTTAATCCTGCTTGGGACGAGTCGGATTACCCCAATGCCCATCGGGATCAGTACCGCTCAAAACCACTCCCTTAGCATTCCAGCCCTGCCCAGCACGAACTTCCACTGGCGCGTAGCGCAAAGTAAGCCCGCAACGGCGGCGATCGGATTGGTTGGCATTAGAGCCATGCAAAAGTAGATCACTATGAATGGAGGCCTCTCCAGCCTTCAATACGTTGTCTACCGGATCACCATATTGCTCTGCATCCTCAACGGTTTGATTAAGGACATTGTGTTCCTCAGGCGTACTGGGACGCCAAGTCAAATGACCGTGATGATGGGAACCAGTCAAAAACCGCATGCAGGCATTTTCCTTGTCAGCATCATCAATTGCCACCCAGACAGTCACCGTGCGACTAGGAGTAAGCGGCCAATAGCTGGCATCCTGATGCCACGCAACCGCTTTTCCATCACCGGGCATTTTGCAAAAAAAATGTGACCCCCAACCAACAATATTCTCACCCAGGAGATCTTTCACCAACGCGACAATTCGGGTGTTTGAAAGAATATCGTAGACATACCCATGTTCCAGATGGGCAGAACTAATGGAATAGCTGTTTCCGCCTGAGGCAATCACGCGTTCCAATAGAGTGTCGAAGTAATCGCGTATACCAATAATCTGTTCCTCATCAAAAACGCGAACTGGTGCAATGTAACCCCGTTCATTGAATTGAGTAACTTGAGCTGGTGAAAGGGTAGCCAGTGAAGAATTATCGACCAATTGAAAGCGCAGGTCGCGCTCCTCGGTGTTTACGTCAGGCAGGATGTCGAACTTCTGCCCGGCCATTACTCATAAATATGATGGCCCTTAATCTTGAGTGCGATGCGATACATACCCCACATACGCTTGCCATCAGACCTCTCTGGCGCACGTGCGGTGATGTATAATGTGCTTTTCTCCTTACCCCCTCCAAAAACACAATTGGTCGGTGTTTCCCCCGAGGGAATAAAGGCAAGGTGTTTTCCTGTAGAAGAAAAAACGTAAATCCCAGAACGATCACCCTTACCCGCCGTCGCGTATATATTACCCTCTTCATCCAGCGTCATACCATCGATACCTCGCCTATCCGGACCAATATCGAACATGACTTTTTTGTCTTTAAGTGTGCCATCTTTTTGAACGGTGAACTGAACAAGGTGATGGTTGCCTTTGGGGTCACTGTGATTATCTGCGACATAAACATTTTTACCATCCAATGAAACCAGAATACCGTTAGGGCGAGAAATGTCCTTGGTGGCAAGCTTCACCTTCTTACCGGTGATAAGAAACACTCCCTCGAAATCCAGATCGCGATCGGCTTGATCGCCATAGCGCGGGTCGGTGAAGTAGATGCGCCCTTTGGCGTCGATAGACAGGTCGTTGGGAGAATTGAACCGTTTTCCATTCCACCGATCGACTAAAGTCCTGGTCTTGCCTTTCAGGGTGGTGAGGCTGACGCGCCGATTGCCGCCATTAGCCCCTTCGCAGGCAATGAGGTTGCCTTTACGATTCATCAACAGTCCGTTGGCTTTGCCGCTTGGTTCACGGAATACGGCAGTCTTTCCAGTAGTTGGATCAAAACGCATGGTTCGCTGGCCAATATCCGAGAAATAAATAATCCCATTCGGCCCAAGGGTCGGTCCCTCGGTGAATTTCCCTTCCGCCCAAACCAACTCTGCCTTTGAACCTTTTGGCACTATGGAACCCTGTGTAGTTGGCTCGAATTCTGCAGCGGTTGATAACACCACATTCAGCATCAAGCAAAAAATGAAACGCATGCCCCTATTGCCGCAAACTGCTGACGGCCCGTCAATGGCAATTGGCAAAAAATACCCCGCAGACCCGAGGATCAATGGGGCGTTTTAGGCAACTAACCAGGAGAGTATTGAATGATTATTTGTAACCGGTGTTTTTGTCCTGTTGATTACCAACAGCACCACCAAGCAAACCGCCTACCACCGCGCCGATGGCAGCACCTTCCGCGCCGCGCCGGTTTGAATTATGACCGATTACAGCACCTGCCAAACCACCCAATACCGCACCGGTTGCAGCACCCCGTTCGGTTTGATTTGCAGGCCCGGCACAGCCCATGGCTCCTAAAATCAAGGCGGGGACTAAATAGAGAACGGCAATTTTTTTATTCATATCATCTTCCTTATTTGATGTTTTGGACACAGGTACCTATTACGTACACGTATAAAATATTACGTATACGTATATTGTCAAGTGGTATAGGGTGCTTTTTTGAACTTTTTTCCCTTTTATTTACCAGCTGTAGTGGTCGGTTCGGACTCTTTGGCTGCTGGTTCAGAAGGTTTCGGCTCAGGCTCGATTTGTTGTGTTTCCCACTCTTTCACGAGTTTGTCCGCCGCGACTAACTGCTCAGCCGTGAGTTTGGTGTTGAGTTGTTTCAGGGCGATCGCTGCATCCTCATTACCGCTTTTTGATGAAAGAGAAACCCATTTATAGGCTTGAATCAAATCCACCTCGGTCCCCTGTCCGAGAGCGAACATCATGCCCAATGCCACCTGCCCTTCAGCATTACCCTGCTCGGCCGCCTTCAAAAACCATTTGTGCGCCTCAACTGGATCGGCTTTTACGCCCTCCCCCTCCAACAACATCAAGGCAAGATTTAGCTGTGCCAACGTGTGTCCTTCAATGGCGGCTTTACGATACCAGTCTGCGGCACGGGCGGCGTCTTTGGGCAGGTGACGACCTTCGTGGTGCAAAGTAGCCAATTCGAATTGCAATTCGGTAAACTGACCTGCGTTGCCTTGTTTCATTGCTTGGGCAATCTGCTCGATAGCAGCAGCCTTCTCTTGCCCCCCAGGTAACCGGTTAATAAGTTTAAGGCATTGCTGCATAACCGCCTGAGCACGTTCTTGAATAGCGTTGGCCGTCTTGAGTGACTGAGCGAGGACCGTCTGGATCTGGACAGCATCGTCCATGGATCCTACAGCAGTTACCAGCTCACCGAGTACAATGGTTTTGGTATCAATCGATTCAATGCCATCCACGGTTTCCATGGCCTTGGACAAAGTAGCCTTGGCGACTTCATTCTGGCCGGTCAATGCCTGTGAAGCGGCCAAATGTGTCAAGGCTAACGCTAGCTGCTCTGGAGTCTTAATCCCTTTTATGATTTCCTGTGCTTTGATAATCATGGCGGCGGATTGTTTCTGGTCTCCTGTCAAAGCCAGTGTCCCCGCCAGGTTACAGAGAACCCGAACCCGGCCTCCAGATTCCTCGATACCGCTCACTAATCTTAACACGGGGTCAGCCTGATATTTGTACTTCAACACCCTTCCATCAATCGTTTTTACAAATGCTGCAACCGCCTCGTGCTCGGCAAAATCATTTAGTTCTGCCCCCAATCTTTCATAGGCAATTAGTCGATCCTCAGACAGCTCAAGCGCCTCAATTGCACTCAGAACATCACCCAACTCTTTAACCGCCGATTCAAACTGTCCCATGTGCAATTGAGCAACCGCCAATGCAGATTGAGCAGCCAGGTGGCCTGCCTCTTCTTCTATTGCAGTGGACAACTCACTGGCTTTCGCAATTAACGCGGTCGATTGCTCTCGATCACCGGCTTGGGACAAAGCAACCGCAATTTGGGTTAGCACCTTAACCCGCACCGAGGGGGCCTCAATAGCGGCGGTAATTTTACTGGCAAAATGAGGGACTGGGCTGAGACTCCGTTCAAGTTCAGTGAGTTGAGTACGGAAGACGGTGAGCAACTCGTTTCCTTCAAACTCTGCAAGATCCTTTTTGATCTGCTCAATTGCTGCCAATTTTTCGCTATCGGCTTCTAATAATCCCAATTGTTTTTCCAGCACATCCAAGATAGACTGTGTTGGTTTCTCAGCAACAAGATTAGCAGCAAGTAAACTATTGAGAACACGTATTCTGCCAAAAGGGTTTTCGACCATATCAATCAAAGCCAATACTGAATCAGGGTTTTCCAGTTCATCTTTTTCCTCAGGTTTATTGGTAGTTTTCGGTTCGCTGTCAGCAGGTTCGATTGACTTCTTTTCGGCAATCTCTTTCGCCACCTCCGGCTCAGGCACCGGATTCACGCCTTGCTTATGTGCCGAGTCCTTATCGTGGGTACTTTTGGCAGTCACGGGTTCAGGCTGGGACAAAGCGATAACAACCGCCATAACAGCTACAATTGCTACGCCGATAAGAACTTGTTTCCGGTCTTTCATTTTTTCCTTTCAGTCGTTGACTTTCAGGGTCGCGACGATGGGTTTACCAATTTCTTTAAATGATTCTTCTCTTCAATGACCTTACGGAAGGCCGCAAGGTCCTTTTCCATCTCCTTCTGCAGGGCCTGATAATACATTTCGGAGTAAAAGAAAGCGCGAGCAACATCTCCATCAATCAACTCCACATCCTGCTCCTTAACCCGCGGCATTAACAGCAACCTCCCGCGGGTAAAACTATTCAGAGTGAGAACCAGTTCTTCTGTGTTCAATTCCACAGTCTTCTTCATTAGAACAGCATACTTAAGACGCTCTATGTCCTTTTTTTGGCGAAGGAGCACTGTAAACTGTTCCTTTCCTTCCATCTTGGGCTGATTCAATTCCCATAATTGTCTGGACCACTCCTTCTCGTTGGCACAATCAACCAAGCGGACCTCAGGCACCGGCTCATTAAATATTGATTTCGCATCATCAGAATAGCGCTGCATTTTGAATGTGAGTATAACAGCCTTGGCCCCTCCTTTTTCGGTAAGTACTTCAGGAGCATTGGCGCTGATATACTTCTCAAGGAACTGAACCTGATGCCCGGATCCGATATTAAGGTCTGGTTCAAAGTAAATTAACTTTGTGGAGTCCAGTTTCTTTTGCATATCTCTTCGTTTGAGCACCTCATAAATCTGCCGGTAACAGAGGATGGCCTCACCCGGAACAGCCTTGTTGGCAAACTGGCTGTAGGGATACTCACTAGCCAACTTCACGTCCTGAGCAACAATCCGGTTTGCCAAGGCTTTCATGCGCCGAAGTTGTTTATTTTCGTAAAGATAGTTGAGGTCGAATGTGTCCTCTGCACGGATACGATAAGCATCCCGAAAGAGTTGGTTATCGATATGATCAAAAGCGTCCTCATCTTTGGGCATGTTTTTGCCAATAACATGTTCCTCCGGAAGGACAAAAGGTGTGAGTACAATGATCACCTCGCGCTTCACCGCCTCCTGCTTTTTGCTGCGAAACAAAGCGCCTAGTAAGGGGATATCTCCCAGAAGCGGCACCTTGTCGACGGTACTCTTCTTGTCCTTCGCTATCAGACCACCGATGATGAAAGGTGTATTATTGGCCACTCGCACGTAGGTCCTTACCTCCCGTCTGGAAAAGGTCGGCGAGCTGGCAAGAATCACGCCTTTTGCGTCCCTCACCTCAAGATCCGCATCGGGCACCACGGCCGATACCTCTGCATTCACTTGCATACTCACCTCCTGGCCTTTGGCATCGATTCGCGGCCGCAGGGCCAGGGTGATGCCAGCCTTCTCTTTAGAGAAGCTCGTGCTCTGGTAGTCTGCCTTGGCATAACTGCTTCTGGCTATGGGCACGTCCTCCGATACGCTGATGTAGGCCATCCGGTTGTCCAATGCCAATACACTGGGCCGGGAAAGAATTTCAGCCTCCCCTTCACGCACCAGTGCCTTGATCTGGGTGTTCAAGTCGTGAAAAATCCCCTTAGTAGAAAGGTCTAATGCCGCATCGGTCGCCGGATTTTTAACGCTGCCAATCACTAAATTACTGAGTTTGGAATTAATAAAATTACCACTCTCCTTGGCCCCTGAAACCCGGGTCCATTTGACTCCCAATTCCTTCAACGCGGTGGAGGAAACCTCCAGGATCATTGCCTCTATGATCATTTGCCGGGCGGGCAGATCAATATCATTTTTTATGGTCGCCATGATCCCACTCAATTGGGATGGATCATTTTCATCATGGAACACCACCAACTCATTGGTCCGATCGGTTTCAGTCTGGGGAAATTTTTCCGCTACCGCAGGTATTGCATCCACAAAAGTTGTGCCAACCAAAGCAACAACAACCGGCAGGTTGGTTGAGTTAACCGGAGTATCGGGTTTGCCGATGGTGTACCCGTGCAGGGCCAGTAATTGGGTTGCCCGCAGCGGATCAATATAGCTCAAGGTTAAACGCTCAGAAGTAATCTTTACTGAGTTGGTGCCATCAGGCAACTGGGCCAGTTGGCTCATTGCATTCTGCAACCACGGTTTCACACCGCTTGAAGTAAAAGTAGCA
>CAZHJW010000135.1:0-6436 GCA_964533265.1 uncultured Pedosphaera sp. | reverse complement strand
TCGTCCTCGTACTTCAAGTAATAGGGCTTGGGCGATTTGGGATCAAACATCGACGAATAGTGTAACGCCTTTAGGTGCGGACTACGGGCATCCACATCCTCATGCAAGGTAGGAGGCTCTGGAATTTTGCGCCCCTCATGCAGTTTGGCCCAACGCTCAGGATACTCGAAAGACTCATGAGGACCTTTAAAGTGCAGGCTAAGATAAAACGGCTTTTTTGCATCGCGCCTCTTTAGCCACTTTAATGCCCAATCAGCATAACGATCGGCATAATAGCCCTCGTACTTTTCCTGCGATCCATCAGGGCGATGCAAAGTAGGATTATAATATTTCCCCTGCCCTTTGGTTACAGCGTAATCGCCTACCCCACGCGGAAACTGTTGCATATGCCATTTGCCAACCACACAGGTTTGGTAGCCATGTTGGTTCAACTCCTTAATGTAACTGGGGGCATCGGGCTTTAGGCGGCAATTTAAATTAAGCGCGCCCGTCACGTGGCTGTACTGGCCACTGATGATGCTGGCGCGACTGGGCGAACAGATCGAATTATTGCAGCACACATTGGTAAATCGCATGCCTTCAGCCGCCAAACGGTCGAGAGTAGGTGTATGGACAAAGTCTTTGAGCCATGATCCATACGCCCCGATTGCCTCAGACGCATGGTCATCGCTCATAATAAAGAGAATATTCGGACGCTCAGCCGCTTTAGCCGTAAAGGGCAGCAGTATAATGACTATCAACTTAAACCAAACTTGTCTTTTGAACATATGGACCCTACTCTTCGTCTACTGAATGGAACGCGATGCTAGGTTAGCTCGCATTCCGGTAAAAGGACATTATGCTAAAGAAATTTTTCTCCCTGTTTGCCGGCCTGTGCTTCGGATGCGCAGGAGCGGCTGAACTCAAGGTAGGTGATGCCGCCCCCGACTTCTCCCTAAAAGGAAGTGATGGCAAGACCTACAAACTTTCCGATTACAAAGGTAAAGAAGCCGTGGTCATCGCTTGGTTTCCCAAGGCATTTACCGGTGGCTGAACGAAACAATGTAAGTCGTTCCGTGAGAACGGCGATAATCTGAGAAAGTTCAAAGCAGCTTACTTCACGGCTAGCTGTGACCCAGCCGACGGCAAAAAAGGAAATATCAATTTTGCCAAATCGTTGGAGGCGGATTACCCGATCCTGAGCGATCCCTCAAAAGAAACAGCCAAAAAATATGGGGTTGTCACCAGCTTGCGACCTTTTCCACATCGGTGGACTTTCTATATTGGAAAAGATGGCAAGATTCTTAAAATCGACAAGAATGTGAGTGCAGCTAAAGATGGTGCTAATGCTGCAAAAACACTCAAAGAGCTTGGCGTGGGATTGAAATAAACATCTCCCAACACCAATAGAAAGACCCACTCACAAGGTGGGTCTTTCTGCTTTTATTGCAATTGAGCCCCCTTCGCCTGCCTTGAAACACACCTTGTAATCGACTAAATTCGCGTCATGGAACATCGGGAACTGAATCACGTGGCGTTGCACGTAAAAAATGTGGAAAAGAGCTGCGAATTCTATAAGCGAATCCTCAATCTAAAACCCATTCCACGCCCATCTTTCAACTTTCCTGGGGCATGGTACCAATTAGGAAAATCACAGGAACTGCATCTCATTGGCGAACGAGATCAACCTGTACACTCACATCCAAGAAGTAATCATTTTGCACTTTTAATCGATGACATGGATGCATGGGAAACCCATCTTCAACAACTGGAAGTAGATTACTACGAGCGCCGAACTCGACCTGATGGGGCATTTCAAATCTACGTCACTGACCCAGATGGACACAGTGTAGAGCTTTGCACTGCACCCCCTAATTCTTAAGGTAATTCGGACGCCAGCCAACGCACTGCATTCTCAATCACGAGCAAAGGATACTCCTCCTTGTAAACCGGATAGGCCTCATGCCCAGACCGAAAATAAACCACTTTGCCTATTCCCCAGTTCCACACTCTGCCGCTACGAAACCATTCGCCGCCAGTGAAAGTCTCCCTGAATACAAACTCGAACAGTTGTCACTACTCCTCGACGCTGGAGAGCTAAATAGGCAGGGGTTACCATGGAATTACGCAATGGCGGAATGCGCCCGGCCGCATCTTGAGGTGACCAGCGAAGGCGTTACCAAGGAAGTTTTCAAGAGCCAGCTTCTGCCTTGGCTGTTGTTCATCCCAGACCACCACACGAACATCTGCAGCACTCGCAATTAACGCAGAAAGGAGAAAGAGAAAAAAGGCTTTCAAGGGGTCCAATTTCGCCTTCACACGAAAACAGGCAACACCAAATCAGCCGTTAGCAATCAGCAAGGGTTTATTTCCACGGTCAATGAGTTCGGTACACAAGCTACCCGTAAAGAATTCAACCACTCCACTGCTGCCATGAGCTCCCAGTACAATAAGGTCAAAAGGCTCACAATATCCGGTGTTCATAACCTTACGAACATCACCCGACTCTGTTTTGGACTCCACATACTCGAAGCCATGTGCTCGAAGGAAACTAGCGGACTTTGTTAGCATCTCAGCACTGCCATTCCCGTCATCTGAACAATGCATCAAAGTAATTCTCACCTTAGAACGACCATACAAACGAGCAAATTGCCTCAATGCACGCATAGAGTGAGGGCTCCCGTTTAGCGCAATCAACACGCTAAATTCATCATCTGGCTTCCACCCAAGTGGAACGGCAAATACCGGGGCCAAAGATTGATCCATGATCTTCTCCAATGAATCACCAGGCTCATCATCATCGGTGCCATATTTACCATCCGCACCGGCACCGCTTCCGTAGGTGAAAAACGTGCGCAAACCAACTACAACACAATCAAAATAATTTGATTCCTCAAGAATAGATTCAGCCGGGGCCCCTTGCATTTCAAACTCGGTGCAGCGAACACCGGCCTCTCCACAACGCTTTGAAAAATTCTCGAGCAACTCCTCCATTAGGGAGTGATAGTCCTCCTCCTTACTGGCAATGCTGGTCTTGGCAAACCTCATTGCCCCCAAGGGAACCGGCCCAACCGACCGATTCACTCCATCTACATCCAGAACCACCAGACCTTCAATACTAGCATCATGGTGTTTGGCTAACCAACAGGCATAATCGATAGCCGCATTGGTGTAAGTAGACTTATCGAGACAAACAAGAATTCGATTGATCATGGCAATTGGGAGATTTGCTCCCGACTGTCGCTATAAAAACACACTTTTTGGCCAAGCACAATCCTATTCTATAGACCGGCTAATTGCATCTCCTCGATCGTTGAACCATTGGATCAGGGATTGGCGCATAACCGCAACACGTGCCTGGTGACCTTTGACCTTGATCAAGTTTTTCTGCTCGTACGGATCGGCCTTGAGGTCAAACAGCTGGTAGCGATTGATTTTTGGATAGAAGACCAACTTCCACTGTTCGGTCTGAAACATGCGCTGAACATCCCGGAAATAACCATAACCGGCTTTATGTATAATCTTGTGCTGATCACGAAGAATCGGCGTCAGACTTTTCGCCTCGACGGTCTCAGGAATCGCAATTCCAGCCAGTTCGCAGACTGTAGGATAAATGTCGCGCAAATTGGCGAAGGCGGACGTCCGGCACCCTTTTGCCAGACCAGGGCCTGCGATGAAGAACGGCACACGCATCGTGTGGTCATACATGTTTTGTTTCCCCATCAAGCCGTGACTGCCGATGGCCAACCCATGGTCGCTAGTGAAAATTACGTACGTGTTTTTTAAACGTCCATCCGCGCGAAGCTGATCGAGCATACGACCAACCTGTTTATCGATGTTATCGATGATCGCATAGTAAATCGCCAACTCATCCAGAACATCTACCTTAGTGCGCGGCCAAGGCAGGAGCCGTTCATCGCGCCCCTCAAAGTTGCCATGGTCAAACGGGTGCCGCGGCAGAAAGTTTTGGGGAAGTTTCATTTTGGCGGCGGTGTACTTCTTTTCATAACCCTCTGGATATACCAGCGGATCATGAGGACCCGTGAAATTCACGTGCAGAAAGAATGGTTTATCGGTTTTGCGCTGCATAAATTTCAGTGCGCCATCAGCGATGTATTTATCGGTTAGTGACGTGAGTCCAATTCCCTTGTTCAATTCCGGCCTGCCTTGTGTGTTCTTGAATGTCCAGTTACGATATCCGGTAATGGGTCGCCCTTTACGCCCGCGAACCACTTCCCCCTTTTTCCACGTACCCCCGCCTCCAGTAAAAAGTGCACTAGTTTCATGGTACCCTCGAGTGGTCGGCTTGCCGTCATTCATCCACTTACCCGAGTACCAAGTAGAGTACCCTCCTGATGACATGGCTGCGGGCCACAAGATCAACTTCGGGTTCATCTTCTCACCTCCCATGCCAAGAACTCCGTTACGGAATCCCGTACAGCCGGTCAGGATCTCGGCTCGACTTGGAACGCAAAGCGGATTAGAGCAAATAAAATTCTCAAAAGTAATCCCGTTTTGTACCAGCCAATCAAGATTAGGTGTATCGATGCGTGGATTGCCGAGTGCTCCTATTGTATCAGGCCGTTGATCATCTGTGACAATGACCAAAAAGTTGGGCTTAGCCCCGTTTAGTGCGTAAGCCAGGACCAGTGTCCAGCTGAGCGCCCACCTAATCATTTGTTTCCTGTGGGAATTAGTTTTCGGATGGTACCCAGCGGGACTTGTGCCCAAGCACGTTCGTGAAAATAATAAATAAGCATTTTCGCCACAACTTCCACCGCTCCAATTTTCATAGCTACATTCACATCACCGATCATCATATAAGCAATCAGCACCGTAGTGAGCGTCGCCACCAGCCGCCAGCTTACCGCCTTGAGAATGCTGCGCAAATGCGATTCGCGGGGAAGTTTTTCTTTTGTGGATTCTGTATCGTTCTCGGGCGTCGGAGCGTCCATGCCAGAAGCTTACTCTAAAACGAAGTCGGTGAAAATCTCTGTATTTTCACGGCTCCGCAAGACTCTTGCCAAAGGCGTATCGCCTTCGGCAGCAAGAGAAGTCTTCAGAGCTTTTTTCTTTCCTTCACCACTTGCCAACACCCATACCTCTCGCGCAGCTGCCAAGGTGGGATAGCCCAAAGTAATACGACGGGGTGGAGGCTTGGGCCCTGTTACCGCACGATATACAACCCTTGTTTCGAACGCCTTAGAATCGGCGGGGAATAGCGATGCCACATGACCATCCTCACCCATCCCCAGAAAAACCAAATCCAGAACCGGTTGCCCGGATGCATCTAGCTCCGCCACACGGCAAATTTCCGCCTCGGCTTGTTGCACTGCAAATTCCTCCCCGAGTTCAGTAAGCACCCGGTGGATTTGAGTTTCTGAAACCTTCAAGGCTAAGAAAAGCGGTGTCTCAGCGAGTTTATAATTACTTTCCTCATCAGTAGGCGGCACCATCCGTTCATCTCCCCAAAAGAAGTGTACATTATCCAATTGAGCACCTCCGGCCTTGGCCGCAAAGGCTTTGTATAGTGCCTTGGGAGTGCGCCCCCCTGAAAGTGCCACGGTAAAGGGACGTCCAGATTTCCGCTTAGCCAAAGCCTCATGCCAACGTTTGGCCACAGCTTCAGTCAAAGATGCGGAGTCGGAGAAGTGCTTTAAGGTATAACTCATTTGGCGGGCTGGGGATCATGCCAAACGTACCCATCATCAGCCAAAAGATCCTCCGCTGCAATCGGCCCCCAGGAACCCGCTGCATAAAATTCCCGATTGGTAAGTGGCTTTCCTTCCCAAGCAGCACGAATGTCGTCCACAATCTGCCACGCTGTTTCCACCTCATCCCGGCGAATAAAAAGCGTTGAATCGCCGGCCATTGCCTCCAACAAAAGTCGCTCATAGGCTTCGGGAGTATAGGCTCCGAATTCAGAGTCGTATCCAAAGTGCATCCGCACCGGTCTTGAGGTAATACTGTTACCGGGTACCTTGCCATTAAACCGAAGGGAAATCCCTTCATCGGGTTGCAATCTCAGGGTGATCGCATTGGGCATTAAATCTAGGTCTCCCTGCGCGGCAAAAAGCACATTTGGCGTCGGTCGAAACTGAATACGTACCTCACTCGCCCGCAGGGGAAGATTTTTTCCCGTACGAAGATAAAAAGGCACTCCACTCCATCGCCAGTTATCTATGAAGAGCTTGAGAGCTACATAAGTTTCTATATTGCTTTCAGTATCTACCTTTTCCTCCTGCCGGTAACCTATTCGGCTTTCACTATTAACCGTTCCGGCAAAGTACTGGCCCCGTACAACTTGCTTGGCAACATTCTCCGGGGTCATGGCACGGATGGATTTAAGTGCCTTAACCTTCTCTCCACGCACATCCTCTGCTGCCAGCGAGGGAGGAGGCTCCATGGCAACGAGTGAAAGGATTTGCAGCAGATGGTTTTGCACCATGTCACGAAT
>CAZHJW010000134.1:0-6560 GCA_964533265.1 uncultured Pedosphaera sp. | reverse complement strand
TCCCGCGAGATGGCTACGGCTTTGGGCTTTATGGGAAACTCATCTGCAACTGAGGTGCTAGCAGATGCGGCTGCTGCCAGCACTGATCCCCACCATGATCACGCCATCGTCTACTCTCTAATTCAGCTAAATGAGCCAGCGACCTTGAAGCAAAAGCTCAAAGCCAAACACTCGAGAGTGCGCCGGGCGGCATTAATAGCACTTGATCAGCTTGATGAGAGTCCTCTTGAACAAAGCGATGTGGAGCCGCTGTTGACTTCAATGGATCCTGAATTGACTCGAGCGGCTTTGTGGGTGGTGACCCACCATCCTGATTGGGCTGATTCGGTTGTGAGTTATTTGAATGATCAGGTTATGACTTCTCCTCAATGGAGCGAGACTCAAAAGGCAACGGTGCGCGAGGCCCTTACGGTTTTTGCCAACAATCAAAAGGTGCAGCAGGCGATGACGGCTTGGCTGGGAGGCTCTTCTTTCCGCCTCACCAAGAATCTGGTAGCGCGGCGGGCGTTCCTCTTCAGCGTAATGGCGCAGGCTGAGATAAAAAAATTTCCCAAAGAGTGGGAGTCGGTTTTGGCCAAGGCATTGGCAAACCCCCAGTTCGATGAGTCGACCAAGTTGGCGGCCATCGGGGTGATTCAATCACGTGGCCTAAGTGGAGTTGACACAGCATTACATGGACTGGGCAATGACACTAAGGCTTCTCCGGCTTTGCGGCTGGCAGCACTGGGTGCAGTTGCCTCGCGGGTAAGGACAGTTTCCAAGGAGGTGGAGAGGTTTTTGCGAGATCAACAAGGCCCCAATCGCTTGGCAACCCGTCGTTCAGCTGCTGCTCGTGTGACGGGGCAGTTGGCTTGGAGTAATGCCCAAAGGCTAAGGATTGCAAAGGGATGGCTGATTGAAGCCGATGGGTTGACTTGGCCCTTGCTTTTGTCGGCCTTTAAAAACTCAAATGATGAAGCCGTTGGGTTTGCTTTGGTGAAGGCGATGGAGGTGGCTCCAGAAGGGGTGCTTAACGAGGCATCGGTAACAAAAATACTTGACCGATATTCTTCAGGCGTGAAGGAAGGCGCAAAATCGTTACTGTCTCGGCTGGCAAAGGCAAAGAAAGGTGAGTTGCTACGATTGGAGGCGTTGGTTCCATTACTTGATGGAGGGGATGTAGGCCGTGGTCGGACGGTGTTTTTCGGGCAGAAGGCGGTTTGTGGCACTTGTCATACGATTGGACCGAAAGGCGGCAATTTAGGGCCGGATCTTACCTCCATAGGAGCCATCCGCTCAGGCCGCGATATTTTGGAGGCGATTGTGTTTCCGAATGCTACTCAGGTGCCCGGGCACGAGGCTTTCGTGGTGAAGGCAAAGGAAACTTACGTTGGCATCGTGGCGCACGAAACTTCTGCTGCCCTCACCTTGCGTAGCGCCCCCGACGTGGAAGTTCGATTGGAGCGTTTTATGATAAAATCCATCGACCTCTCCCCCGTGTCCCTGATGCCTGCGGGCTTGGACCGCAATATATCTGAAGGAGAGCTCCGTGATTTGCTCGCTTTTTTGCAATCGCAAAATGGAGAGCAATGGCTGCAACCCGCCCGCCTTGGGAAAAAAGACATTCGTGTTAGAAACTCGGGAATCCGGGAGTGATCCGCTATTGCGTTTTGAATAATGAAAACGCGCTACGGTCTGCGCCGCCTTCTATTATTTGGTTATCAGAACAACGCGCCGGTTAGTTGCGTCGATCGAAAACGATTTGCCTTGCGGAGCCATAGGCAGCATGGGAAGAAACTGCTCATTGACCAAGTCGCTCATGCGCTCAGGTAAATTTCCTTTTTGTGTGAGCCACTGTTCCAAGGCTTCATTCAAGACCTCCAGATTGTCGTCCGGATTATCGCTGATTAACTTGCGGGCAATGAGTTCTGCAGGGGACAGTTCCTCTTCATCAGGCGATGCGACTTTTGTTGGTTCAGGGGTAATAACTTCCGGTTTGTCAGGTTTAGTGACGGGGTCTGTTGTCGGAGGGATGGTCGGAACCAATTTGACGGACTCGGGTTCAGACGGGATAGTTTCCCCTGGGGGCTCTGTTTGGACTTGCGTAGCGGGAGAAGTTGTCTGTGAAGGGGCTTCTGATTCAATGGTGGGTTCTGTGTGTGCTTGGGCAACACCAATCGATTCCTGACCGCAACCGGCCAAGATCAACATGCATACAACTGGACACAGACATCTCATTTAACAACCACCCTACGACCTACTCTCGAATAGGCAAAAAGTCAAGGGATTGAGCTTCGTCTTTCGGTTAGACGGGATTCTGTAAGTCTTTACGTTCTCGGGAAGGGGATTTTATTCGCGGTTATTCCAAGGTTTTTCACAAAGAGCGACTCGACTGGACGTCTCAAGGCTCTTCGGAATATATTGGTCCTGTGCCTTTAGCCGATTTTAAAGCCCAAGAAGATGTGGTAACCCTGCTCCAACGGAGTCTGGAACGTGGTCGGCTGGGCCATGCGTATCTCTTTACCGGACAGGATCTTGGAGAATTGGAGCATGTCGGACGTGCCCTTGCGCAGACACTAAACTGCCATCAGCCCACGTACTCAGGCCCTGAAAGCACTCCCTCCGACGCCTGCGGTCAATGCGTTAGCTGCCGGAAGATCGCAGAGGTCAACCATCCGGACGTCATGGTCGTGAAACCGGAATCGAAGCTGCGGCAGATCAAAATTGGCCAGATTGTTCGACGGCCTAACAGCCCCCCGCGAGTTTTGTGCGATTTGGTGTATCACAAATCCGTTGAGGGCGGTTATAAGGTAGCGTTGCTGGTTGCGGCTGAACGCCTCAATGAGGATGCAGCTAACGCGCTATTGAAAACTCTGGAAGAGCCGCCCGAGCGCACCGTGTTTATCCTACTTAGCACAGAGCCTGAACGGTTGTTGGATACCATTCGCTCGCGCTGCCTTTTGCTGACGTTTGCCGGTGATGGTCAACGGAAATTCAGCGATTCTGAGCTAGGTTGGCTCCGACAATTTACCTCAATGACGGCTCTGGGTGAGAAGAATCTCTTCGGCCGCTATCGACTGCTGGATACTTTAATGCAGCAATTGGGTGAGCTGAATGCAGCCATCGAGGAGGAAGTCGAGGCGGCTTCGCCATTGAGCCAGCATGAGGAGATACCCGCAGAGTTGAGAGAGCAATGGGAGGAGGAAAACAAGGCGGCTTGCATGGCTGCGTACCGCTATCGCCGCGCGGGGTTTCTTGCGGCATTGCAGGGCTGGTTACGAGATGTTTGGTTGCAGGCTAGCGGGCTGGGAGATGAACTGGCACGTTTTCCCGATTTGGCTGATAGCGCACAAAAGGTGGGGGGGCGGTTGACTCAGCGTGAAGCGGAGGAAAACTTGCGCCTGATGGAGCAGACTCAACGCATATTACATACGAATGTAACTGAATTATTGGCGCTGGAGGTAGGCTTATTGAAATTGAAGTTGTGAGCGGGGCTTCCACCCAGTAGTTTGTTGGCCGATGAAGGTTCTTTTCCTTAATGGGCCGAATCTAAACCTGCTCGGGAAACGCCAACCGGAGATTTACGGAGTCTCCACGCTTGCGGATATTGAGTCGATCGTGCGCGAAAAAGCAGAAACCCGCGCCGAGATTGAGTTTCGACAAAGCAATGATGAAGGAGCGCTAGTCACCTGGATTCAGGAAGCTGCAGGCCAAACTGATGTGGTGGTAATCAACGCTGCGGGATACACACATACCAGCGTAGCACTGCGCGATGCCATCGCCGCCACCGATGTGCCGGTCGTTGAGATTCACCTCTCCAATATTCACGCTCGCGAAGAATTCCGACACAATTCTCTCATCGCACCGGTCTGTAAGGGCCAAATATGTGGATTCGGCCCAACGTCCTACATGTTAGGACTTGAGGCAGCTTTATCATTAAAGTAAGAGGCTATTAGTCGGTCCTGCAGATTTATTTGATCATAATAACAATCTGAGTGGATATTCCTCACTTGACCACAAAAGCGCTTCATTCATTGTAAGCGTGTTCTTCGCATGAATATTGTCTATTTAAATCACACACACCTCGGCCCTGTTTTTAGGACCTTTCCCGAGGCTAAAGCACTTATTTTGTGAAATGAATCTCAAGGATATCAAAGGCATCGTTGACCTGATGAAAAAAAATGCCATCTCAGAATTTGAAATGGAGGAGGCCGATTTCAAAATCAAACTCAAACGAGATTCAGGCAAGTCGCGTGGTAGTGGGGCACTCGTGGCACAAGAAGCGCTGCCAGTGATGTTGCCTGCATCGAATACCCCGATTTCAGTTCCCTCGGTTCCTCCGCCGGTCGCGGTTGCGGCCGTGGGGACCGCACAGGAAGGGCCGGAGGTGAAGTCGCCCATGATTGGAACTTTCTACCGCAAACCCTCACCGGAGGCTGATTCTTATGTGGAGGTTGGCTCGATGGTGGAGCCGGACACAGTGGTGTGCATCATTGAGGCGATGAAGGTAATGAATGAAATCAAGGCTGAAGTCAAAGGGACCATTACTGAGGTGTTGGTGGAGGAGGGCAAGCCGGTCGAATATGGCCAGTCGCTTTTTCGCATAGGGCCCAACTAATTTTCGCTACCCCCCCCAAATGTTTGAAAAAATTCTTGTAGCTAACCGCGGTGAAATTGCTGTGCGCATTATGCGTGCTTGTCGTGAGTTGGATATTCGCACAGTAGCTGTTTATTCGGAGGTGGATGCCAACTCAATGCATGTGCAAATGGCAGATGAGGCAATTTGCATTGGCCCGGGACCCAGTAATGGCAGTTATCTGAAGCGGGATCGCATTATTGGAGCGGCTGAGATTGCTGACGTGGACGCCATTCACCCTGGCTACGGGTTCTTGTCTGAAGATGCTCGTTTTGTTGAAGTTTGTGAAAGCTGTAATATTGCGTTTATTGGCCCTGGAGCGGGAGTGATGAACGCGTTTGGTGACAAGCAGACAAGTCGCGAACTCGCGGCACGAGCCAATGTCCCCGTTCCGCCGGGATCCGATGGCATGGTGGAGGATGAAGCGACCGCTCGTTGCGTCGCCAAGGAGATCGGTTATCCCGTTATGATTAAGGCGGTTGCTGGCGGTGGCGGCCGTGGTATGCGCGTGGCACATAATGAAGTTTCACTGCTGAAAGGATTCCACACCGCGCGTACTGAAGCCGAGGCGGCCTTCGGCAATGGAGGGGTCTACATAGAAAAATTCATTGAGAATCCTCGGCACATTGAGTACCAGATACTTGGGGACACCAAGGGAAACATTATACATCTTGGGGAACGCGATTGTTCCATTCAGAGGCGTCATCAGAAACTGATAGAGGAAACGCCTTCGCCGCTCATGGCCAATTTGCCCGACCTACGCAACGACATGAGCGAGGCCGCCTTGCGTATTGGGCATGAAGCAGGTTACGTGAATGCGGGAACAGTCGAGTTTGTGGCTGACGATAAAGGGAACTATTATTTCCTCGAGGTTAATAAACGTATACAGGTGGAGCACCCCATCACCGAGGAAGTGACCGGCGTGGACTTGGTTAAGGCACAGATTGCTGTTGCCATGGGTGAGACATTAAGTTTGTCACAGGAAGAAATTACTTTTACCGGTCATGCTATTGAGTGCCGGATTAACGCTGAGAATCCATATGCTGATTTCGCGCCTTCGCCAGGACGGGTGGAAATGTATTACGCGCCAGGAGGCAACGGAGTGCGTTTGGACAGTCATGTTTATGCCGGATACACGATTCCGTCTCATTACGACTCGATGGTGGCCAAGCTCATTACTGTGGGGAAAGACCGTCGTGAAGCTATTGCCCGGATGAGCCGGGCACTTAGCGAATACATGATTACGGGCATCAAAACTACGATTCCATTTGAGCTCTCCATCATGCGTGACCCGAATTTTCGGCGGGGGGTCTACGCGACCAATTTCATCGAGAACATGCTCGCCAACCGTCGTGAGATGATTGAGCGTGATGCCTAGACTGCGGAATGAACCCGCTCTCTGATTGTCGACTCTACGCTTTTGTTGATAGTGCCTACCTATATGGTCGCCAGCCGGCTGAAATTGCTCAGCAACTTTGTGAAGGCGGCGTGGATATTATTCAGCTGCGAGCCAAGGGCTGGCACGAGGACGAAATACGAGAAGCAACCTACTCCATCCTGCCAATCACTCGGGCAGCAGGAGTTCCACTGGTCATAAACGATTACTGGGCTCTTGCATCTGAATTAGGTGCCGAGGTTTGCCATTTGGGCCAAGAGGATTATTTCGCAATTGAAGAAGATCCGGTGCCCGAGCTAGCCTTTCCAGGGCCGCAACTGGGCATGAGCTCGCATGCCCCTGAGCAGGCTGTAGCCGCGATGGAAGCTGATGTGGATTACATCGCCGTGGGGCCTGTATATTCTACTCCTACAAAGCCTGGCCGACCAGCAGTCACTTTGGATTACGTACGGTGGGCAGCAGAAAAAATTGACTGCCCGTGGTTTGCGATTGGTGGAATCACTTTGGAAAATGTGGATGAGGTTCTTGAAGCGGGGGCTCGCCGGGTTT
>CAZHJW010000133.1:0-6579 GCA_964533265.1 uncultured Pedosphaera sp. | reverse complement strand
GATATTACCGGGAGCATTCATGAGTTGCGTGATAGTGACGATAAGAATGATGTCGAGATGGCAATGCCGGGTGACAATGTGGTCATTAATGTGGAGTTGCATCAGCCCGTGGCGATGGAAGAAGGCCTGACTTTTGCGATTCGTGAAGGTGGCCGGACCATTGGTTCTGGTCGGGTAACTTCGATTGAGGACTAGGAACCGGATGTTTTTGCTGGTGTGGGATTGAAAGATATCCGCACCGGGCCCCGATTCGGGTATTGGACGGCGATAGCTCAATTGGTAGAGCAGCGGTCTCCAAAACCGCAGGTTGGGGGTTCGACTCCCTCTCGCCGTGCCAACCTGGAACGACGGAGGGGTGGCAGAGTGGTCGAATGCGGCGGTCTTGAAAACCGCTTTGGCGCAAGCCAACGGGGGTTCGAATCCCTCCCCCTCCGCCAAACTGGTTTTTTAGACGAGTAAGGGTAATTTGAATTGATGGCAGACGCAAATAGTACAAAAGCAGTGGAGAATGCCAATCCGGTGCCTGTTACGTTGGGCACTTCCGAATCGGCAAAAGGTCCCGGCTCTCAGCCCACCAATGCGGTCCCTCAGTTAGGTACTGAAAAAGCCCCCTTACCTGAAGAAACAGGTGAATTAGCTTCCCCCGAAGGTTTTCCGTTTGGAGCAGTTTTTTGGCCTGTAACAATTTTAGTGGTGTTCATTGCCCTTTGGAAAACGGGTAAGGTTGCAGTCATCAAGAAATACATTCACGAAACGCGTGAGCAACTGCGTAAAGCAACATGGCCTACACGAGAAGAATTAAAACAGCACATTATTATTGTGCTGCTCTCGTCCTTATTATTGGCGGTTTTTACCGTGGCAGCCGATTTTGTGGTGCGTGAGATTATTTGGGGTGCACTGCTCAATGGCGACACTGTGTTGTTCGACAAAACAACAACGCAATAGATCGATAGAGATATACAAACGATGCCCAACGAATGGTATACTATCCAGACTTTGTCTGGTCAGGAAATGAAGGCTGAAAAAAGCCTTCGTAAACGCATCGTTGAGGAAGAAATGGATGAATACATCGATGAAATTTTATTGCCCATGGAGAAAGTGGTGGAAGTGCGTGGAGGCAAGAAAACGGTGTCTCAACGCAAACTATATCCCGGGTATCTCTTCATTAAGATGAAGGTGTATGATGAGGAACGCCGTTTATTGCCGTTACCATGGGATTTTATTCGCAATACGGTGGGTTTGATCGGTTTTTTGGGTGGAGAACGGCCTGAGCCCACGCCGGATGTGGAAGTGGAGGCGATCAAGACGCAGATTACGGAGGCTGAGGAAGGGGATAAGCCAAAGGTGAATTTTGAGGTTGGTGAAGTGGTGAAAATTAACGATGGCCCCTTTCAGAATTATGATGGAGCGGTGGAGGAAATTGATACCGAAGGCGGAAAGCTTAAGGTGACGATAGACATCTTTGGTCGAAGCACCCCCGTGGAATTGGAATATTGGCAGGTCGAAAAACAGTAACCGGTTAAACAGAGACTTTAACAATGGCGAAGAAAGAAATAGGACAGATTAAGCTTCAGATTCCGGGTGGGGACGCCAAGCCGGCCCCTCCGGTGGGCCCGGCATTGGGGCAACTCGGGGTGCCAATCATGCCTTTTTGCAAAGAGTTTAATGCCAAGACTCAGGATATGGCCGGTTCCATTGTGCCGGTGGTTATCACCGTGTATCAGGACAAGTCATTTGATTTCATTATCAAATCTCCACCCGCCTCAGATCTCTTGAAGAAAGCGGCCAAGATCGCTTCAGGTTCCGGAGTACCGAACAAAGAAAAGGTTGGTAGGGTCACCAAGGCTCAAATCCTTGAAATTGCCGAAAAGAAGAAGAACGACCTAAACGCATTTGATGATGAGATGGCCGCACGCATAATTGCTGGTACCGCACGAAGCATGGGCATCGATGTGGTTGACTAATTTTAACTAAAAAAGCGGGAGGGTTTGTAGCCCATTTGCACCGCGACTTAACAATGCAAAGTAAACGATATAAACAAGCCTTCGAGGCTCGAAACGGCGGTGAGGTCGTTTCTCTAACAAACGCCATCGGTGTCCTCGGGAAGTTCCCACGAGCTAAGTTCGACGAGTCGGTTGATTTGGCATTGCGGTTAGGGGTGGACTCCAAGCATTCAGATCAAATGGTGCGCGGAACTGTGGCTTTGCCAAATGGAAGTGGCAAGATCGTCCGTGTTGTTGCGTTTACTCCTGACGGTCCCGTGGCCGATGCGGCAAAGGAGGCTGGAGCTGATTACGTCGGAATGAAGGAACTCATAGAAAAAGTCGAAGGTGGGTGGACTGACTTTGATGTGGCTGTGGCTTCTCCTGAAGCCATGAAGGCTGGGGTGGCCAAGCTCGGTCGCGTGCTGGGGCCACGCAATCTAATGCCGACTCCCAAGGCCGGTACGGTGACTAATGACTTGGGTAAGGCGGTGGCCGAGGTTAAGGCTGGCCGGATTGAGTTTAAGATCGATAAAAGTGCGAACTTGTCCTTGCAGGTGGGTAAGATCAGTTTTGCTCCGGAGAAACTACAGGAGAATGCAGAGGCGGCCTTAATTGCTGTTCTCAAAGCCAAGCCTGATTCATTGAAGGGGAATTACCTTTTATCTGCATCCATTTCCACAACCATGAGTCCGAGTGTGAAGCTCGATGTAAAGGAAATTTCAAAGCTTAGTTAAATCGAGAAGACTACGATGCGTGCTGAAAAACAATTTCTGACCAACGAATATGTCGAACGGCTAAATGATTCGCCGTTTTTTATAGTTACCGAGTACACTGGATTGTCCGTGGCTGAGTTTGAGGGGCTCCGGTCCAAGTTGCGCGGGAGTAATGCCGAAATTCACGTGGTGAAGAATTCGGTATTCCGTGCTGCGGCAACTGAAGCGGGAATAGGTGATTTAAACGGTGCCTTGGCTGGACAGGTTGCTGTAGTGACTGGTGAGCAGGATATTTCCTCAGCAGCTAAGATCGTTAAGGAATTTGCCAAGAAAGCTGACAAGCCAAAAATTCGTTTCGGTTATGTTGGCGAGGATCGTTTGGAGGAGGAAACTGTGCTCCGTATTGCGGATTTGCCATCCATCGAAGTGATGCGTTCACAATTACTGAGTGTGATTCAGACGCCGGCCTCGCAGTTGGCTCGTGTGATCAATACCCCAGCTAACATGGTGGCCCGTGCGATCCAGGCAAGAGTGGATAAGGGTGAGTAGAATTAAATGAATTTTATCCTGGCCGGGTGGTTGGGATGAGTGTGAACCAACAGAGTAAATCGTCGGGGCGCAGGCGGCGCACTGAAATTCTCCCAGCCGGGAGGGCGACGAAACGATAAAATAACAGAAGGAAAAGACAATGGCAGATCTAGACAAGATTGTTGAGGACCTAAGCAGCCTGACCGTGATTGAGGCGGCTGATCTGGTGAAACAACTCGAGGAAAAATGGGATGTGAGTGCTGCAGCGCCCGCAGCAGTTGCAGTAGCAGCTCCGGCAGCTGGTGGAGATGCAGGTGCAGCGGAGGAAAAGGATTCATTCGATGTGATTCTTGTGGGTGATGGAGGCAATAAAGTGCAGGCCATTAAAGCTGTGCGTAGCATCAAGTCCGAATTAGGACTTAAGGAGGCTAAGGAACTCGTTGAGGCCGCACCCACTGCTCTGCTTGAAGGCGTGGGCAAGGACGAGGCTGAGGAGGCTAAGAAGAAGCTTGAGGAAGCTGGCGCGAAGGTCGAGCTCAAGTAACCGGGTTTTTTACCGGGTGCCGGTGGCGTCTCAACCGGTAGCTCCGTTGTTTTAGAACGGGGTAAGACACACGCGGTTGTAAAGACCGTTTTGGTTGCAGGTTAGCAGTAATAGTTCCGGGTGTTTAACTCGGATACGGGGAAACCCAGCCGGTCAGTCCGGCACAAAAAATAGGCAATATGGCAGCGAATACTACGGATCGGATCAATTTTAGTAAGATCAAGGAGGTCATTGACTTCCCCAACCTGATTGAAATACAGAGAAAATCGTACATCGAATTTCTCCAACTACACACGGACAAGTCCAAACGCACTGAGGGCGGCCTGCAGGCGGTCTTCAGGGAGGTGTTTCCGATCGAGAGTTATGACGGAAGCATAACCCTCGACTTTCATAGTTATGAAATTCGTCCGCCCAAACAGACTTGGCTTGAATCTCTTGATGAAGGTGGCACTTACGGGGCAGCACTCTACGTGACTTTCCATCTGAAGGAGGGCAAGCAGGTTAAGGAAGAGGAAGTGTTCATGGGCGAAATACCGCTTATGACCCCCTCTGGTAGTTTTGTGGTTAATGGAGCTGAACGCGTGATTGTCAGTCAGTTGCACCGTTCACCAGGATTAGCATTCGAAGCCAGCACGCACGCCAACGGAAAAACCCTACATTCATTTCGGATTATTCCCGATCGTGGCTCTTGGTTTGAGGCACAGTTTGACACGAATGATCTTCTTTACGTCTATTTGGATCGCAAGAAACGGCGGAGAAAGTTCCTGATTACAACTTTCTTCCGCGCTTTGGCATTCCTTAAGGATGATGGTTTCAAGGGTACTGATCAGGAAATTCTCGAGATGTTTTATGACATCGAAGAGATGACACTAAAGAAGGCCGAGAAACATGAAAATCTTGCAAACCTTGTTCTCGTTCATGACGTTGAGGATGAAGAGAAGGATGTGATTGTTGCTCGTGCCTTTGAACCGTTGTCCCGCGCAATTTTGAAACAAATTGCCACCGCCGGGTCGACCAAGGTGAAGGTCGTGGATATTTCATGTGATGAAGGTCTCATTATCAAGTGCATGAAAAAGGATCCTTCTCACAATGAGGAAGAGGCGCTTAAGGAAATCTACGGGCGCCTGCGGCCTGGTGATCCGCCGACAGTGGCTAATTCCCGCGCGCTTTTGAAGCGCTTGTTTTTTGACCCGAAACGGTATGACTTAGGCCGGGTGGGTCGATACAAAATTTGTCAGAAGCTTGATTTTATCGATGCTGAGGAGTCTCGTACACTGACCAAGAAGGATATGGCTGAAGCCACTCGTTATCTGCTTAAACTCAAGATGGGTGAAGGGGTGTTGGATGATATTGATCACTTGGGCTCTCGGCGTGTCCGTACAGTGGGTGAATTGGTTGCTAATCAGTGTCGTGTAGGTCTTGCTCGTACTGAGCGTTTGGTGAAGGAGCGCATGACCCTGTTCGATCAGGAAGCGGATACCATGACGCCAACCAAGTTGGTGAATCCCAAGGCACTTAGTGCTGTGATCCGCGACTTCTTTGGTCGCAGTCAGTTGAGCCAGTTCATGGATCAGATAAATCCTTTGGCCGAAACCACACACAAGCGGCGTTTATCTGCTCTTGGTCCTGGTGGTTTATCCCGTGATCGGGCTGGCTTTGAGGTTCGTGATGTGCATCCTTCGCATTATGGCCGGATTTGCCCCATTGAAACTCCTGAAGGTCCGAATATTGGGCTTATTGCTTCCTTGGCGACCTTTGCTCGGGTAAATGACTTTGGCTTCATCGAAACCCCGTACCGCAAGGTGGTTAAGGGAAAAGTATCCGAAAAGATTGATTATCTTACGGCTGACGCTGAAGAAAAATATGTCGTGGCTCAGGCTAATACTCTCATTAACGACAAGGGGGTTTTCCAGACCGAACGAGTGACTTGTCGCCGTAAAGGTGACTTTATTGATGTGGAGCCGACAGAAGTAGATTATATGGATGTAAGCCCCAAACAGCTTGTATCAGTGGCTGCGGCGATCATTCCGTTTCTTGAGCATGATGACGCGAACCGAGCGCTTATGGGCTCAAACATGCAGCGTCAGGCCGTCCCGTTGCTTATCTCGGAGGCTCCGTATGTTGCCACGGGTCTGGAAGGGCGGATTGCACAGGATTCTTGTGCGGTGGTGAAGAGTGAAGTGACCGGCAAGGTGGCTTCGGTCACAGGTGATCGCATCGTGGTCACCAAGGATGGCGAAATGCCGGATGGAAAGCGCAAATTCCGGCACGATCCGGAATCAGGCATGTGGGTATATCAAATGCGCAAATTCCAGCGTTCCAATGCTTCGACATGCATCAATCAGAAGCCACTTGTGAGTCGCGGGGCTTTAGTGAAAGAAGGTGAAGTGATTGCTGATGGTCCTTCCACCGACAAGGGGGAGCTTGCCTTGGGCAAAAACGTTCTCGTGGCGTTCATGCCGTGGAACGGATACAACTTTGAGGATGCGATTACAATATCTCGGCGGATTGTGAAGGATGATGTCTTCACCTCGGTGCACATTTCTGAATATGAAGTTGCTGCGCGCGATACCAAGCTGGGGCCAGAGGAAATTACCCGTGACATACCTAATGTTGGAGAAGAAGCACTGGCTGATCTTGGGCCCGATGGTGTGGTTCGCGTGGGGGCAGAGGTAAAGCCAGGTGATATCCTTGTGGGCAAAATTACGCCCAAGAGCGAAACGGAGCTGGCTCCCGAAGAACGACTATTGCGAGCTATTTTTGGTGAGAAGGCGGCGGATGTTAAGGATACATCCCTGCGCGTTCCCAG
>CAZHJW010000132.1:0-6628 GCA_964533265.1 uncultured Pedosphaera sp. | reverse complement strand
CCTTTAGGTTGGATTCTTCCTTGCCGGGTCCGGCGGTTGTAAAAGGAATCCACGGACGCGACTCGCGTGTGGGTCCGAGTGGATTGCCGGGTACCCAGTAGGCGAAAGGCTGGCGGTCGTTGCGGATGGCAAGGATGCCCTTGTTGCCAATGATTTGCAGGCCGAAGCCATGATTTTGGGTACCGTCATTGGCTATGGAATCGAAGTAGGCAATCATACCTCGCTCCATTTCGTATCGGGCGTGGAGTTCATTACCCGCAAGCGGTCCAAGACCCTCGTTTCCCTTCCTCACGTTTGCGGAGGTAACGGGTTTACCATCTTGAAACATCCGTGCTGAACAGTTTCGAGGTGCGCCACCAAAATAATGAATGAGATTCAGCACATGCGAGCCGAGCACCCATAAATCCTCGCCTCCACCGCGCCGGTCTCCCTTGCCACGGCCTCGAATTTCCAGAATCTTGCCAAGCTGACCGTCCTTGATGAACCGGTCAATGACCGCGAGCATGGGATGCCAGCGATTACGATGGGCGATGGCAATCTTGGAGCTGTGCTTCTTGCAAGCTGCGGCCAGTGAATCCGCCTCGGCAGGTGTTCGTACAAAAGGTTTCTCGATGTAAATGCCAAGGGCACCCGCCTCAATGGCGGCCAGTGCCATGTCATGATGCTGGTCGGCGTGACGCGGGCAAATAGCCACAATATCGGGTTTTGTCTCCTTGAGCATCGCGCGGTAATCACTAAAGCCCTTGCTGACCTTAAGCCTCTTTTTGGCATTGGCTAGGCCATCTTCATTGGCGTCTGCCACGGCCGCGATCTGAGTTTCGGGCACGTTCATCCAGACAGTATCAATCCCGTGTCCATAATTGCCTCGGCCGGTATGACCGATGACCCCCACACGCAGTTTTTTATTCGCAGCATTGCTTATATGGGGGAAAACGATCGCAGAGGAACTGGCGGCAAGAAAAGTGCGGCGGTTCATATGCCAAGAGTGGCGAAACAACGTGGATTGTCAATGCGACGAAACGGCTTGTCCGCCCCTCTTTTTCTTGGCATTGACGCCCTGATAGCATGCACCGAGACTGCGTCATGCCTTTTCAATTCCCTAAGTGTCAGATTGTGCCGTTGCCCGACGATCAGGTGTCCCTGCAGGTTGATGGCAAGGAACGGGTGCGTTGGCATTTTGATCCGAAATATCCACGACCCTTTTTCTATCCGTTCAACGGACCCTCAGGCGAAACACTCACGCGCATGGGACATCCGGGTGCGCAGAATCATGATCACCACCGTTCAGTGTGGTGGGCACACGCAGCGGTGGATGGTGAAAACTTCTGGGCTGATACCTCCAAGGCACGCATCCGCCAAAAGATGTGGCTGGCCTACTCTGATGGTGATGAGGCGGCTCTGATGGCCGCGAGTGCCGGATGGTATTCAGGTGAAGGGAAAGAGATACTGGAGCAGGAGATGGTCTCCTCAGTAAAACCCGGCGCCGATGGCGAGACTTTTCTGGAACTGCAATCCACCTTTACCCCCATTGGCGAACAGGTAACGCTGGAGCAATCCAATTTTGGCTTTCTTGCAGTGCGCATGGCCAAGGGCATCGCAACCCACTGGGGAGAAGGAGAGATCACCAGTAGCGAAGGGGTAAAAGGTGAGCCACAGATTTTTGGGCAGTCAGCCGCGTGGATGGACTACAGCGGTGCAGTGCCCAAGAACGAAAAAGGGAAGCGCATGGTGGCCACCGAGGGCATCACTTATTTTGACCACAAGGACAACCCCAGCTACCCTTCACACTGGCACGTGCGCGAGGATGGCTGGATGGGTGCATCGCTCTGCCGGCATGAGGCGATCGTGATCAAAAAAGAAAAGCCTCTGCGCGTACGATACCTGTTACATGCGCATAAGGGTACCGTTGACCCCGCAATCGCCAATCGTATTGCCGAAATCTTTGACGCAAGCACTAGCTTCGAGGTTTCCAAATCCAAGCGCAAACACCGAGAGTTTGAGGTGCAGCGGATGAAATAATTCGTTCAGGGGACACCTTTTGTCCTACCAGTAGGGGTACGTTGACAGTCCGTGGTTTTGCGTGGAAAGTGGATGTGATCCCGGATGGTTTCTAGGCAGCCTAGTCGCATTTTGCATGTGGATGGCGACACCTTTTTTGCAAGTTGCGAGGTGGCGCTTGATGCTTCTTTATCGGGTAAGCCGGTGTGGGTGGGCGGCGGCAGACGTGGAGATGGGATTGTTATCGCCGCCAATCGTGAGGCCAAACGGTTCGGAGTGTACACTGGTATGGCGTGTTTTGAGGCCAAGCGGGTGTGCCCGCACGGGGTGTTGGCCAAGCCTCAGTATGATGAGTATCGGCGGCTCTCCAAGGAGATGTTCCAAATTATGGAGCAGTACACACCGACGCTGGTGCCGATGTCCATCGACGAAGGGTTTCTCGATCTCACCACCATGGGTTCTCACCTGTGGCGTGATACCACCGCGACGGGGTATGTGAACGGCCTTCGGGCGCGGATTCAGGAAGAAACCGGATTGCCGGTGTCTGCAGGTCTGGGGCGCAGCACGTGGATGGCAAAATTGGCGACGAGTGTGGCCAAGCCGGGCTTTGTGGAGGTTCCGTCGGACTCGGAAAAGGAATTTTTGGAAGAGCATCACGTGAGTGAACTAGCCGGCGTGGGTAAACGGCGGGAGCGTTCGCTGGCGGTTTTGGGTGCTCGTACTTTTGGCGATGTGGCTAGATTGCCATCAACAGTCCTGAAGCAGAAATTTGGTATCTGGGGTCAGCAATTGTGGCTCTTTGCCAACGGTCAGTGGAATGAGCCGCTACTCTTGGAAGTAAAAGATCGTACGACAATTTCCAGCAGTACCACGCTACCTTATGATGAACCGGATTATGAGGCGGCCCGTATTTTCGCCCTGAGCGAAAGCACCCGCATGATCGGTCAGTTGCGGCGAGAAGGTTTGCAGGCCCGCGAGATGAGTTTGGCGATTCGTTTTACGGATTTTACCGAGAACGGCGCGGCACATCGGTTTGATCATCCACAGTTCCGTAACTCTACCATAAATGAGGTGTTGGAGCGGCTTTTTGATGAAACGACGGCCACCGACAGGCAACCGGTGCGGCAGATTCGTATTTGTTTCAGCAACCTCAAGCCGCTGGATACGCAGTCCACTCTCTGGGGCACTACTGATGCCGAGCGGTGGGGAGCCTTGGACGTGGCGGTGCAACAGCTTGAAAGCCAATGGGGCAATGACTCTGTCCTCACAGGTGCGCAATACGCTTTGCGACATCAGGACGCTACTCACGCAAATCCCAATCCAAAATGTCCTTTCGTGCCTTCACGTGAAATGGCACAGAAATTATGGGGAAGAAAACTGGAGAGGCTTAGCTGCCATCATCAATCTAATTGAAGAAGACCTTTTGGGCTGTTCGACGTAATAACCAGTCTTTGTCGGTATCTGAAAGGAAATCCAGATGGTCGCGCACCAGACTGATCGAGGCTCCGTATGTGTTGCCGTTTTCAAGTTGATACGGGCAATCACTGGCCCACATCAGTCGTTGTGGTCCGAAGGATTCAAAGAGTTGCTTTATTTTTGGAATTTGCTCCAAGTAGGGGGGGGTTTTCCTCCCAAAGGCGTAAAACGCGGAAATTTTTACGTATACATTGGGATGTTTTGACAGAGCGCATAGTTTGCTTAGTTCCTCTTTGTGCTGGCTGTCAATCCTGGCACAATGGTCGATAACGACGGTTGTGTCAGGAAACCGGCGACACATGGGGCCCACATCCGCAACGTACTTAGGATTAATCAGAGGGCACATGGCGATATTTTCGGCTGCGCCGGTTTTCCACATCGCCTGCATGGGGTTGGATTGTAGCCAGTGGGCATCACCGTTGGGCTTAATACGGTAACCGGTGATTCGGAGTTTTCGATTGGCACGCATGCGGGCGGGTATGTGATCAAGCGAGGGATTCATCGCGCCGACTACAGAGAATATTCCAGGATGATTAGCTGCGGCGTGTGTGTAGTAGTCATTATTGAATCCATGATAGGGGCCGTGCGAGATGAGAACGTGTCGAGTTACCTGTTCGGTAAGTCCTAACTGGATTAGATTATCAGCGGTAAAACGAAGCGGTTTTAGGTCTTCAGTCTTTACGCCTTCTCGAAGAGGAAAATGTTTGATGTCGTCCGTCCAAATGTGGCTGTGAGCGTCAATATAACCTGAGTTTAAAAGACTTGGGGTTACGCAGCCGGCCATGCCGGTTGTAGCGAGGATAATAGCATCGCGCCGATTTATTTTTTCTGAAATCAAAGGGCCGTGATCCTTGGGGTGTTCAGTCCTCCTTCTTGCGTTCTTTCAGATATTCTGCAGTGGCTATTTGAGCGGCGGTAACCTGATCGGGTTTCATGTGGCGTATTAGATCGCGTTTAGCTTCCAACGCACCCTTGTGGTTGCCTGCTAATGCGGCAATATTCAGCCAAGTGTAAGCCTTTATAACGTCTTGTTTGACACCTTCCCCCCTGGCATATCGGTATCCGATTTGAAATTGGGCATCCGCAAGGTCTTTTTCTGCCGCTTGTAGAAACCATTTAGCTGCTTTTTCTGTGCTGATTTCAACGCCTTGACCAATTGCATAGAGTACCCCCATTTGGTATTCGGCTGGCAAAAAATGTTGGGCAGCTGCTTTTTCATACCATTGGACTGACTCTATGTAGTTTTCAGGGACACCCCGTCCTTCGGTGTACAGAATGCCAAGCATGTGTTGTGCCTCAGGTAATCCTTGTCCTGCTGCCTTTCGATACCATTGTACAGCTAGGGAAATATCCTGCTGTAAACCTCCTTCCCCGTGTTCGTACATGTACCCTAGATTATATTGTGCTTCACGCACATTTTGTTCGGCAGCCTTTGTGTACAGTGGAGTAGCCTCGTTCAGTTTTCCTGATTTTTCCAGTTCCAGCGCAAGATTGAATTGCGAAACGCCATCAGTAAGAGGGGGTTGAGGCTTTAGGGTTGGAGTAAGGTTGGTTTCAAGTGTCGGGATAAGAGGGGCTGTATTGGTATTTGATGTGTTGTCGGGGGATATGCGAGTGACTTTTGGTCCAGGTGTGCTTTCCTTGGTTGAAGTTATTCCACATCCTAATCCGATAACACTCAAAAAGATGGCCGTAACTCCGAATATAAAGTACCTTCGCATCTCTTAGAATAGTCTACCGCGGACCATTCAGTGCCGCAAGTTCGTTTGGCTAGTTTGTGTTTAAATATTCGGTGAAATAAGGGCTAATCAACGGAAAATCGAATTACCTGAGAATAGATGCTTTAGGTTCGCGTGCCAGAATAAACTCGGATGAGTCGATGACCCGTACTTCAAGTTGGTGCTCTCTGGTGAGCTAATCATGTGTCGTTCGAAGGACAGTGACAGTATGGGAAGAACGGGTGTTTGTTTCCGTAACAGGGGCTTCACATACCAAACCCGGATCAGTTTTTACTTTGGATGGAGGCTACTCATTGGAATTGAATTTAGCCTCGCCCATTTCGGTTCGAAGGAATTCCAGATCGGTTTCACTCAATTGCCTGGCCACTGCATCAAGGTTCTTTCCCGCCTTACGGTCGCCTTGGTTGGCGGCCAGAAAAAATAAGCGGTAGGCTTTTTTGAGATTCTGTTCCACTCCATCGCCTGTGTAATAGCGTGCTCCCATATTGTTTTGGGCGAGCATGTGGCCGACTGCAGCGGCTTTTTCTAGCCATTCGACGGCAACGTCATCATCCAGATCCACCTCCATCCCTAACGCATGACGCCAACCCATTTCATACTGGGCTTCCACGTCCCCCGCTTTGGCCTTGGCCTCCAGTGTATCCAGGTTGAAGGTTTCTTCGGTTTCCTCCATTACACCTTGTCCGGAACGATAAACGGCTTTCGGTAAGTCCTTGAAAGATGTGCATTGGCGCCTTCGTTTTTGAAACGTTCTCCAGTGGGGTCAAATTCGAGCTGTTTGCCGACCTGATAGGTGTTGTTTCCAAGGTTCAAGCCAATGCCTTTCAAGTTATCGTTGAGTGCCTCAAATCCCTCACTTATCTGTGGGTTTTTGTGGAACTTGCGTGATTTGAGATCAAAAGACTCCTTCTCGCCGGTGCGGTAACTGATATTGCCCAGGTGGCAAAGCGCACTGGAGTAATGACCCTCAAGGACATCTGCATTAAGATGGTCGCGTTTACGGCTACGAACACAGTCAATAAAGTTTCCAAATGGGCCGCCGGATTGCACATCACCACCGAGGTTGTCCAGGCCAACAGCTTTTCCACCATTTTTGGGATAGAACTTACCTCCGGTAATCTTGCCTTCTGTGGTGTAGTATTCGTTTTTTACCACGCGCGGGATACCGTGCTTACCCACCAGTCCACGGGTTTCAAAAAGTAGGATGGCTTCATCATACTCGTAAACAGCCATCTGCGTATTGGGAGTTTCACCCTGGTCTTCATAACCGAACCGGCCTCCGATGCTCCAGACACTCTTGGGCATGGTGGCACCTTTAATGGCCCAACGGGCGACATCCATTTCATGGACACCCTGATTACCCGTGTCGCCATTGCCGGTTTCCCAGAACCAGTGCCAATTATAATGAACCAGAT
>CAZHJW010000131.1:0-6640 GCA_964533265.1 uncultured Pedosphaera sp. | reverse complement strand
CCGCCAAAGGCTGGGCCATGCAGTTGCACATCGGCCCGCAACGCAATAACAACACCCGCCTCTTTGAAACAATTGGCCCGGATATCGGTTGTGACTCCATTGGTGACTTGCCCCAGTCTGCCCAGATGGCAGGTTTCCTTGACCGACTCGAACAGGGTTCGGCCCTGCCCAAGACCATCCTCTATAACAATAACCCGATGGATAACTTCACCTTTGCCACCATGATCGGTAATTTTCAGGGCGGCACTCCGGGCAAGATGCAGTTTGGCAGCGGTTGGTGGCACGCCGATCAACAGGAAGGCATGGAATGGCAGATGAAGGCACTGGCCAATACCGGCCTGCTTTCGCGTTTCATCGGCATGCTCACCGACTCACGATCGTTCCTGAGTTTTCCCCGACACGAGTACTTCCGTCGCACTCTCTGTAACCTCATCGGAGAATGGATGCAGACCGGTTTCATTCCTGATGATCAGGAACTTGCCGGGAACATGGTGAGGCGCATCTGTTATCAGAATGCAGCTGATTATCTCGAACTGGTGCTAGCCGAATAACTAGTCGATACGCAGGATGCGGTTGTGTCCCGTATCCACGACATATAGTTTTCCTTTTTCCCAGGTCACTCCGTGCGGATAATCGAGCTTCACTTTTCCATGCCCCAAGACTGTTGAAACCCGGCCCGTCCTGGGATCATACTTGCGAATCAGATCATTGGCCTCATCAGCGATATAAACGTTATCCTCATCATCCACGCAAATATGCTTGGGCGCACCTAGCGTAGCTTTTCTGCCAAGGCCATCCTTCTTCCCTCTCTTACCCGTTCCCACCACGGTGTGTATCCTGCCGTCGGGCCGCACCACCCGTAATGCGTGCCCTCCCCGTTCAAGCACATAAATATTACCCTTTGAGTCGGGCGCCACGGCACGAGGGTCTGATAGCGGAGCTTCTATGGCCTTCATTCCATCCTCGGGCACGCCCTTCTTGCCGTTTCCAGCGATTGTGCTGACCTTGCCGGCTTTCAGATCCGCCACGCGAATGCGTTTATTGCCGATATCGGCAATGTAAATCTTATCATGCGTGGTGTTCATCGTGATACACATAATAAAGGTAAACATTGCCTTCCTTACCGGCCCGCCATCACCCCAAAAACCCTTTTTCCCGGTACCGACCACGGTGTTAATGCTCCCAGTCTTGACATCAATCTTCCGAATACAGAAATTCCATGAGTCAGAGATGTACACGTCGCCCACAGGCGTCACAGCCACATTGTGCATGCCATTGAAGGTGGCATTTTTCATGGGACCCCCGTCGCCCTTGTAGCTCTTGGTCCCATCACCGGCCATCTTGGTATATTTACCCTTGGCATCTAGCAGATGCACCCGACCACCGCCCAGTTCCACGATCCACATGTTACCCTTGGCATCAAAATCCACTCCAAAAGGCTGCTTCAACAAATCAGGTTGAGCTGTTCCCTTGCCCTCTTCGCCGGGAAGCCAGTTGCCAAGGATAAGGGAAACCCTAGGTTCATCAGCAGTGATGGATTGGAAAAGGAAAACACACAGTAGGCCTACGGGAATTCTGAAATTCATGGATGGCCAGATCATTTCAAAGGCAACCAAACTTGGCAATCAGCAGTTGTACTGCAAGAGCAGCATCGGTAACCTGCCTGCCACTATGAATTTAGCAGGACAAAATGCCTTGGTAGTCGGTGGAGGCACCGGCATGGGCGAAGCCATCGCTCTGGGATTAGCCGCTGAAGGCGCGAAAGTAGCTGTAGCGGGAAGGCGGCAGGAGAAACTCGATGCGGTCGCCGCGCAGGCCGAAGGAATCCTGAGCCAAACAGCTGATGTCGGCGACCGCGACAGCGTGAAAACCTTATTCGAGTGGGCAGCCAAAATTTTTGATGATCGACTTGATCTGCTGGTGAATTGTGCCGGTGTTAATGTGCCCAAGCGTTCCATGAGCGAGCTCTCCCCCGAGGACTGGGACAAGGTAATGAACATCAATGCCACAGGCGCTTTCAACTGCATGCACTACGGACTGCCTCTAATGCGACCGCACAAGAATGGCTTAATCATCAACATCTCATCAACCAGCGGCAAGCGTGCCGCACCTCTGGGCGGGGTATCCTATAACGCCAGCAAATTCGCCATGGCCGCACTGGGCACCAGCGCCAGCGAAGATGAACGGGAAAACGGCATCCGCGTGACCACCGTTTTTCCCGGCGAAGTGAATACCCCGATTCTGGATGACCGCCCCGTACCGCCAGGCCCAGAACATCGGGCAAAGATCCTCAAGGCTAAAGACATCAGCGACATTGTGGTCGCAATCGCCAAACTGCCGCCACTGGCCCACGTGCCTGAACTGGTGATCAAACCCATCGGCCAATCCTTTATTTAAGCAAATATCGATCAAATCGATAACGGGAACCTTATTATCGATTTTCAATAATTCCATGGTTATGCTAGCTTTATTCCATGAAGGCACAGGCAGCACTGGTACTAGCCATCGTACCAATAATGTTGGGAAGCGTGGGATGTTCGGCCATTTCCGAACAATATATCGTGGGAAAGGATAGACGAGCCACGATGGATTACAAAAGACAGAACTACACTGTCATAGAACAAAATGGAACCACCACTTTCACTTTATCTCCAAGGGGGAAAGTCGCCCTCCAGAAACATGAAGAGCAAATCGCCAAAAGAAAAGCCTTTCGGGAAGCCCGCAGCAATCTGGTGATGCCATTGGCCAACACCGTTGACTGGGCACTCTCCTGGCCCACAGTTTTTATATATGGAATGGCGCTAGGCGGTGGCAGTGGCAGTGGCGGTGGAATCGGTGGAATCGGTGGAATCGGTGGAATCGGTGGTGGTGGTGGTGGCCCTTAAGCAACCAAGATTAAACTAGCTGTTTAGTGTGGATTTTTAGGGTATTTTTGTTAATGAATAAAGTCCAGCAACATGCTGTAAAGGGGGCATGTACGTACGTAAAAAATTAGACGCGAGCTACCGTGACTTACTTAAGGCATTAATGTTTTGCCTTAAGCCTGATAAGAGTCGTGATGGACTCTCTGAAGAGCTCTGTCAAATTTGGTCAAACCGAGGCGATGCCCTGCCAGCTTTTTCTGTTCGCACTGCCTTGGATGCATGGCTGAGCACGCTCACTTTACCTAAAGGGAGTGAGGTCGTTATGACCGGCATCAACATTCCAGACATGGTGTATATCTTAGAACATCACAACCTTAAAATTGTCCCCTTGGATTTAGATCTTGAAACCCTCGAAATTGAAAGCGGTGCACTGGAAAATGCCATTACCCCTAAAACACGCATTGTCCTAGTAGCACACTTATTTGGGGCACGCACATCAATGAACCCGATTTTTAAGATCACGAGCAAATATACGAATATACTCGTGGCTGAGGATTGCGCCCAAGCCTTTTCCGGGATGGATGGATATTTTGGAGATGACCGTAGCGACATTAGTTTATTTAGTTTTGGAGCTATCAAGACCGCTACTGCTTTGGGCGGAGCAATGTTTCGTATTCGAAACCCTGAGCAACGACAGGCCTTAAGCAAAAAACTAGCAGAACACCCAAAACAAAGACGCGCCTATTTTGCCAAGAAAATAATAAAATACACGTTACTGAAGACACTTGCTTTGAGACCGGTGTATGACTTATTTATCCGAGTCTGTCAGTTGGCCGGCAAGGATTTTGATGAGATAATCATCTCCTCGGTTCGTGGGTTTAACAGCAAAAACCTCATCAATCTCATACGACAACAACCTTGCACTGCCCAACTGTCACTATTGAAAAGGCGCTTGATTCAGTACTCTTCTGACAAATTGGATCAACGCCGCCGCACCGGAAGCTACTTGAACCGCGCCCTTCCGAGGCGTTTGCGCTCGGTTGGATCCCTAAATAAGCACCATACGTGGTGGCTTTTTGCAGTATCTGTCATCAACGGCAAAGCATTGGTTGAAGAGTTACGCGAAGCCGGATTTGATGCTACTACCTCCTCGACTCAACTCTGTGCCATGCCCAGCAAAAGAGGAGCAACCCCGGCATGCGAACAATTCATGAAAGGAGTGGTATATCTTCCGGTATATGACGGCGTTCCGGAGAAGGACCTAAACCGGATGGCGGCCATTCTGCATGAACATCCGGCTATATTTTATCCGGAAGTGGAGCCAGAACCTGCTTTGGCATCTATGCCAAGTGGGAAGTGAGCTTTACAAAATCTGTCGGTAAGCCGACCTTCTCTTCTATGAGATATCACACCCTTATTTTGGTTTATATTTGTATTTTCACTTTCTTAGTTAAGGCCGAACCTCCAAAAGGCTTCACCGCACTGTTCAACGGAAAGAATCTCGATGGCTGGAAAGCCAAGCCAAACGGTTGGGCGGTGGAGAATGGAATTCTGACACGCAAACCCAAGAGCGGGTATATATGGACCGAAGAAGCATACGGCGATTTTGTTTTGGATGTGGAAGTGAAAGTGTCTCAACGCTGCAATAGCGGCATCTTTTTTCGCACCGACCCAAAAAACGCTGTCCAAGGTGGCTTTGAAATTCAGGTAATGGATACCACTGGAAAAAAGAAACTCGGCAAGCACGACAACGGCGCATTTTATGATGCTCTAGCTCCCAGTGCCAACCCTGCCAAGCCACTGGGAGAGTGGAACCGGTTTGTAATCACCTGCAAAGGACCCAATATCAGTGTCAGTATCAACGGCACCGAGGTCGTGAGAGTCGATTTGGATAAATGGACCACCGGCAATAAAAACCCGGATGGCTCACGTAACAAATTCAAAACTGCACTCAAAGACTTACCTCGCAAGGGCCATATCGGGTTTCAGGATCATGGCCAAGATGTATGGTACCGAAACATCTATCTTAAAAGTTTAAACTAAAGCATCGGCCTTCGAAAAAGACTGACTTTACTCGGGCTTACATGTAACCATCCTCCCAAGCGCGTCATAAGGCGCGCTTTCTTTTATGCGCTCCATTGGGCAAATCGATAACGAAGAACAGGCCCAACGGTTTGGTGACTACCTCTTAGCCAGCGGCATCCCCTGTGATATCGAGGAAGAAGAGGAAGGCACATGGTCGATCTGGGTGCACGATGATGACCAAATAGAACGGGCAGAATCCGAATTGGCTCATTTTAATCATAAGCCTGAAGACTCCCGTTACAAAGAGGCCAAGGCCAAGGCAGAGAATATCCGCCTTGAGGAAGCCAAGGCAGACGAACTAGCAGCTAAACGTCAGATTGACGTACGAATACAGGTATTCGGATCAGAATCCACATGCCAACCCTACCTGACTTTCTTCCTGATCGGAATGAGTCTCATGGTGCAGGCACTGCAACTCGCTGAGATAGATGTTAATTTATTAAGAATGTCCACCATAGACATTACCCCTGAGGCAAAGTCGCAAATGAATCAGGCTCAGGAAACTTCCTATCGTATAACAAAAGTGTTTCTCCCCGAAGTAACCGGGAAAACCATCCCTCTGGGTGATGGAAAAATAGTTTCCAGCAAAGGTCAGATTTGGCGCATCATCACACCGATATTTCTACATTTTGGTCTCCTTCACATCATTTTTAACATGTATTGGTTATATTATTTGGGAGGAGGCTTGGAAGGCAAACTGGGGCTGGGCCGAATGTTCGGCTTTATTATTATTTCTGCGGTTATTTCAAATTTGGGCCAATACCTAATCAGCGGGCCCGGATTTGGAGGTATGTCAGGGGTAAACTACGCCCTATTCGGGTACATCTGGATTCGAGGCAAAAACGATCCATTCTTCGGAATGCAACTCGATCAAGGCACCATTACAATGTTGCTCGTTTGGTTTGTGATTTGCTTCACAGGGCTCGTTGGAAACATAGCAAACGGAGCACATACATTTGGTCTAATTGCAGGCGTTGCCGCCGGCTGGCTGTGGCGGCCGAAGGCCCCTGTAACAAGTTCGTTTTCGCTTGTCCGCTGGGGGTACTATTGTGTGGGCTTATCAGTGTTATTACCCCCGTTGGGTTTAGCCGGACTTATCATCGGAGCAATTAATATTACAAAGGGAGAAAAAGGCCATGGAGTTGCACAGATAATAGGATCGATTATTTGTGCTTTGATAGGTATGGCTATAGGAGTAGTAGCTATAGGATTAGCTGCTTCATCGACCTAGCAAGCAATATTGACAATGGGGCGCACACATTGGGTTGATTGTGGGCGTGGAGGCTGACTGGCAGCTCATCAAAATCGTTAACACAAGGCTCGTTAATCTGCCTTACTGAACGTATATCGTTTCCCCTTCACCTCTACATTAGGCGGACGCTTTGTTTTCTCCAACCAATCATAACCTGTCTTCAAATTCTGCCATTCTTTAATCCATTTTAATTTCTGATGTTTCCTCATATTGGCTTCAGTCATACGGAAAGGAAAACAATGCACCCTGAAAAACCGTTGCCCATTCATTAAGGCCGCATCACAAAGCGAATAGATCTCCTCAATACGAGTATCAGTCATGGCGTAACAACCAATACTCACGCAATTGCCATGCACCATTAAGGCACTCCCAGTACGACCATGAGCCCGGTCATATGTGTTCGGGTAACCCAGATTAAAGGATAAATGAAACCGACTAT
>CAZHJW010000130.1:0-6663 GCA_964533265.1 uncultured Pedosphaera sp. | reverse complement strand
TCCCGGTGACGCCTTCACTATTAAGCATGTAGCCCTCTGCTTTAATTTTGGCGGTACCATGCGGGCTCACACACATGGTGTCAGGCACCCGCAATCCCATTCCTGCGTCTTTGTCATCCATGAGAACAATATCGCCTTGGGAGGCATGGATGGTCATCGTGTAATCTATGGTTCGGGCAGTTTTACTCGCGCTGAATTGAATTACTCGGCTGTCTGTGGCAATCGTTTCACCCGCCTTACTAACCCACTTATTGGCCGAATGAATAGCTCCATCCTCTCCGCACTTCACCTCGATGCAGATCTGTTTGCCGCTGTTGGAGTTTTCCCCCCAAAAATCATGTATGCCATCATTTTCTCCACCCTTAACATGACGGTGACCCCAAAACACGCTGCGGTGATGCGCATGATCGTTTGATTCACCTGGCAAAGCTTTTTCCATGGGAAAACGGCGAGTCATCCCCGAGCCATCAATCCAACGTACCGGATACAGTGCAGGTTTAGGCACCCCATCGTAGTGATAACTGGTAAAAAGTTTGCCATCAATTTTAACATCAATGCGGCCTTTACCATGATTTAACGTGATGCCATCTGCAAAAAGTGAAATGCAGGCCAATGTTGTGGCCACAAATAGGAACCGGAAGATAAGTTTCATGGACGGACGAAATGCTAGACGGCGTTATGCTGTGGTCAACGAAAATGTCGCCTAACTACCGGGCCTTAAAATAGAGTCTGAATGAACCCATCCCTGCCTGCCGGTAATGTCCCGGGCGAGAAACCAATCACCGTGAACACGGTCAATTTCCACTTCCGCCCCATCAAACCACTTAAATTGATCAGGAGATGCCTTAACTGGTCCAAAGCGGGCTACTGTTTCGCCTTTGATAACAGCCCACTTGTAGGAGGTCTGGTTGTGCCACGTAAAAATGGCAATGAGAGTGAGAATGACAGCTATACCACCCAACAGGGAGCGGATTATGGCGCAACGTTTTTGCCAATCAGGTAGTGTGTTAATGGCGACCAGCCAGATCAACCAGACGGTTAGGGGTATAGTTGCTATGATTGTCCACTCGTTTAGGGTGAAGAACCCTGTTAACCTTTGCCAGACACCGGGTTTAGGCGGGGAACCATTGTGCACCTCATCCCGGGCTAGTTTGAGATTATGGCGGATGGCTTGATCCCTCGGAGTAAGGGAGTAAGCTTGTCGATAATGGAAAATAGCTCGGCCGAGCTGGCTGTCGTAAAAGGCGGCTGTCGCTAAATTGAAATGGAGCGGAGCAGAAACAGCACCGTCATCAATCTGCGCTTGATAATTAGTGAGGGCTTGACCGAAATGTCCTTCATTGAAGGCGGTATTTCCTGTTTCGAAAGGGGTATTTTTTATGCCTTTGCCGTGGATTGTGACGGTAAAGATCAAAAACAGCGGAACAGTTGCGACGAGCCCCTTCATTTTAAATCACGAAGGACTCTGTTTAGATCCTTCAAAGCTGCTTTAGCATCCAAAGGACTGGAGGCATTTGCAAAGCGGGTGAGTTCATCCAATTGAAACAATCTTTCCAGCGACTCTTGGGATTCGTTTGGCAAACGCAATCCAGATTCTTCCATGGTTTTCAGGGTGATTCCTTCAGCAGGGCGGTTAGTGGCCATACCAATATGTTCACGTAAGACCAACTGGACGCCGGCTGAAAATGTGTTCGGATCGTTCTCCAAGATTGACGAATTGAGAGTTTGCATCGTTTTACGGGTAATGCGTTCAACGTGCAATCTGCGAGCTACATCTGGATGGGTTTTGAGATACTCAGCACGTTTACGATAGGCAAAGGCTGCAAGCAATGCCAACAGGCTGGTTCCCGGTATAGCTAAAAACCATGGTTGGATTATGAGAGGCGGGTGGGTTTCTGCCAATTGGCCGGGGGTTTCTTTAATCGTTTTAATCCTTGGCGTGTTATCAAATGTTTGGGTTCCATCCAGACCGGGGGGGTCTCCAGCCGGGTTGGCAGGTGTTCTGGATCCGGTAACTTCAATAGGTGTGGGCGGAGTTTCCAAGGTGACATATTTTTCCGTACGAGGATTAAAATAACTAAATTTTAAGGCCGGCAAATGGGACAAAGTGGATTGGGCGGGTATGATCATTCGTTGAAATTTCTTGTGCGATTTAAGGTGACGAGTGTCGGTATGCTGAACCTCGCTGGTTGCAGGATGTGTTTTGAACCCTTCCCAGGAATCGGCTTCGGGGATCGGTGTGTTATCCAACGCGCCTTGGCCAGAAAGGGTGACGGACAACTCAATGGGTTCACCCACCTGAACGCGGTTGGGTTTGGCTGAGGCTGTCATCTGAAAATTGCCGACAGTTCCGGCGAAGTTTTCCGGTTGGCCTTCTTTTGGGAGTGGAACGATTTCCAGGGGAATTGGGTCACTGGTCAAATGCAGTTTGCGTTGACGACCGAAAACATCTTGTCGGTAGTCCATTACTGTGACTTCCAATTCAAACAGAACATTAATTTTACCCGGTTTCATTGCGACTGCTCCCGTGTCGAAAAGAAACACATTCTGATAAAGTGTACCACCAATGGCCCGTTGGCTGCTCTGCCTATATTGGGGACGTATTCGGGTGAATCGGATGCCTTCAGTGATCAGTTGAGGAACTGGAAGGTGATTTTGGCGTAATCCTTGAGCAAGTAATTCCATAGATATCGGAAACACCTCTCCTACATAGACTTTTTTCACCGGTGTTTTGACACGCAGTAGAGCAGGGGGAGGGCTTTTACCTATTTTTTGAGGTGTATTGTTGCCGTTCTCGTCCAAGACGGTGAGGGTCAGGGCTTTACTGCGGATTTCCTTCCCAGCAACCATGGTTTTAAATGGAGGGATAGCAAAACGTCCTGCTATTCGAGGAGTGACGCGGTAAGTGAAGGTCGAATTGATCATTCTTTGACCGTTATTCAGGCTAAGTTCCTTACCACTGGAAATAAATGAAAGTGCGAGGCTTTTTGGGGTCGAGGTTTGCTCAACGGTGGTGGCGGCACCGCCTTCACAGCTTAGGGAGAGAATGGCACTATTACCCAGATTAACAGTGGAGGGTTTTAAAGTGGCCGTAAGGGTAGCGGCGACGAGGCTAAGGGGCAGGGTTGACAGAAAAAACAGAAAGGACCGCATTACCAATCCTTTTTGTTTTTTTGTTTTCGTTGCCCGAATCTTCGACCTTTCTCTTCAATAGCCCCCAAGGGTTTCTCGTCGGTTTTTAACGCGTCTAATAATTGTTGAGCCTGCCTCATTGTTTCCAGGAGTTCCTCTGGCACCTCTCCTTCATCCCGATCTTCGTTTGCTTGCTGATCGCCCGGTTCCTTACCGTCTTGATTCTGCGGGTTTTCAGGATTGCCTTCCCCATTATTTTGATTTGGGTTTTGGCTTTCGCCATTATTTTGGTTTTGCTGGGGGTCTTCACCCTCGCCTTGGCCATCCTCAGGGGGAGTAGGATCTATCCGCAGCCACTCCTTGCCATTAAACACCTCCGACCACGCGTGAGCATCAGTTTGAACATTGGTCCAGCTCTGGGTTTTATCATCCCACTCACCGCCGGCAAAACCGCACACGACCCGAGCTGGGAATCCTGCTGCTCGGGCAAGTAGTACGTAGCTATAGGCAAAATATTCGCAGTGGCCCGGTTCTTCTGAAATCATCCATCGGATGACCGGATCATTTTGCTTATCTTCGGGAATTCGCGTTTGGCGGGTGTACTTATGGCGCTTGTGAAGCCATTGGATGCATTTTTCATTGAACTCATCTAGAGGCAATTGGTTGTCCTCGGTGAAAGTGCCAAGGGCACTTAGTAGTTGGCTGATCTCGGTGGTCTTCAGATTTAGTGCCAGTGTGGTGAAAGGGTAGATCTCTTCACGTTCCACAGTAAAATCGTTCTCGTACTCGGGACGTAGGGGAGCATCCATTGAGCTGGCTGCAAGGCGAGAATTGTCTGTGGGGTCACTCACCGTATAATTCACCGCATGGGTTGGCACGCTCTTGAGTTTTGCTTGAAGGACCACGGGGTTGTATTTCCAGGAGTTTTCTTCCACACGTGCATTGGCAAAGGGGCCGTTCAAAGGGAGGAATTCACTAAAAAGCGGTTCAAATCGGAAGCGCCATTGGCCTAGTCTAATTTCTTCAAGAGGTTTGCGACCGCCATATTTGGTTGGAGGATCCGTGACAGTCTTGGCTTGGGCACGTAACGAATCAGATACTTTGGCCACCCCGTGAACATATTGATCTAGGGCAAACATCCGCCAGTAAGGTCTTTCGGGGATGAGCTCACGGCTTGGCGGGAAAATTCGAAGTGCAAATTTTTTGTCTTCTTGGTTTTTAAAACGCGTTACGCCATCTAAAGGAACCTCGTCGGAGAGCTGCTCGAGTTTGCGTTTGGCCTCATCTATCTTATTGCGAACGAACTTAAGGTTTCGCTTGGCAGAGCCGTCTTGAGGGTTTAGTTCACTAGCTGCTTCGAAATGTCCCGCTGCCTCTTCCCATGCGGGAATCTGGTCCTCGGGACGCTGCATCTGGGATCCCAATCGGTAGTGAGTGTTACCCAGGTTATAAAAAGCATGGTGCTGCAAGTTCAGATCGCTAGTCCGAAGGGAGCTCCGAAAATGTTTAGCTGCTTCGTTGTGTTTGCCGGCCTTATATGCGGCGGTCCCGGCATTGTAATGAAGCTTGGGATCACTTGGATTAAGTCTAAGAAGTTCCTCGTAATCCTGTTGGGCCAGCGCGTATTCGCCCTGCTGATAGTTGCCTTGGGCTTGTTTTAAGGTGGCTCCTTGACTTGGGAAGACAAATAGTAAAAAGAGAGCTAAAGTTGCGCTGAGAGCTCCCCGGCGGGTTTTTCGGCCCCGAGGCCAAAACATTTCCAGTAGCAATAGCCCAATAGCGCCAGCAAGCGGCCACTGATAGCGTTCTTTTTGTCGCCTCACCATGGTGCTATTATTCTCTGATTTTGGCAGCGGCGCGAGCCCATTTTTATATAGCACTTCCATCGTGTTTGCCCCTGACAGTTGTAGGTAAAAACCGCCGGTTGTCTCAGCTATATCCTCCAACATGGATTCGTTGAGCTGGCTGCGAACAGCCTTGCCTTCTTCATCCCTCATAAATTGCTGGCGAGGCGAAAGGTAGGTGCTACAGATACGGCATCGGTTGCGTGTTGGTGTGTTGGCAGATTCGCAGCTGGGGCAGTAATTGACGGGGATTAATTCTCCTTCAGGGGTGCCGGCACCAATGGTGAAAATCCGCATTCCTTTGCTTGCAGCATCCTCGGCGACTGCAAGGGCGTTCGGGTCGTGGTCTTCCCCATCAGAAAATAACACCAGAACCTTGTGGCTATCCTCCTCGTGTTTACCGAAGGATTCCACGGCGGTTTTGATGGCTTCGCCAAGATTGGTGCCTCCCTCGGGGATGAGGTCAACATTGACAAGATTCACGTGCTGGCGCAGGGCCTCCTGATCGACAGTGAGAGGACATTGCAAAAAAGACGACCCGGCAAAGGGGATAAGCCCGAATCTGTCACCTTGCCCCAATTCCAGTAATTCCTGAATGGCCAGTTGCGTTCGTTTCATTCGATTGGGCGCGAGATCTTCCGCGAGCATGCTGCGTGAGGTATCCACAGCAACGAGAATATCAAGTGAAGTAGCATTGGATTTTTCCAACACATAACCCCATCGGGGCGAGGCTAGAGCGAGACACCCAAGAGCCACGGCACCAATAACTAGAGTGGAACGGGCCCAGTATTCCCATGTAGGCATATGAGCGGTCAGATCCTTGATGCGTTCCTTACTGACAAAAAGAGCCAGCACTCGTTCCCGCTGAAACCATGCGGCTACGCTGCCGCCCAGCATCATTAGGGCCAGTAGAATCGCCAGGTAAATGTAACTTGGATATGCCCAATTCACGGTAGTTTCCTTAACAGAGTATAGTTCAAGATCAGGTCCAGAACCAATAGCCCCAGTGCAATGCCAAGAAAGGTACGGAAAAGATCGTGATACTGAAGGTAACGTTGTTCCTCTCGTTCAGTTTTTTCCAGTTGATCAATCTCCTTGTAGACAGCACGTAAAGCTTCAGCACTTTCAGCCCTGAAATATTTTCCGCCTGTTTTGGAGGCAATTTCGCGCAAGCTATCTTCATCAATACCTACCAGCTGTACCGGTCTTTTAAAGCCGAATTGGTCTGGTAAATACAGCATGGTTCCATCCTTGCCGATGCCGATGGTATAGATTTTTATTCCGAGAGCCGCGGCGGCCGTGGCGGCTTCATGGCCCTTGATTTTGCCGGTGTTTTCCTCTCCATCGGTCATCAGGATCACGATCCGGCTTTTGGAATCCTTGATCTCACGCAGTCGGTTGATGGCTGCACTGATTCCTGAACCGATGGCTGTTCCTTCCTCAGGGACCGTTTCAGTAGTAAAACGGTCGAGGTTTTCCAGCAGGAACGCATGGTTCAGGGTAGGGGGGCTGGCAATGTATGCCTTGCCGGAAAAGGCAATGAGGCCAATCCGGTCACTGGGACGGCCGTTAATAAATTCTTCAAGTACCTCTTTGCTGACATCCAAACGATTTGCATCTCGTCCGAAACGCTCAAAATCTTCAGCCAGCATACTATCAGACAAATCCATGGATACGACGATATCAA
>CAZHJW010000129.1:0-6738 GCA_964533265.1 uncultured Pedosphaera sp. | reverse complement strand
CGTGCCACTCATCCCACGGTAAAACCACGCCAAAATGTTTTACGGGGACTGATTTTTCATCTACTCCACTAAAGGATTTATTACCCGTTTCATCCGGCGCCACGTGCGCGACCACTTGGTGCCCGTACAGATTGAAGTCGATCCAGCTTTCACTTTCACGGCCGGTGGAACATCCCAGTATCTCCACGTAAAAATTGCGGGTGTCTTCCAGGTCATTGACCGGAAAAGCCAGATGAAAAGGCGTGTCCATGCACGCCATTGTAGAGGGGTATTGTGCGGCTGGCTAGTTCAGCTTGGGCGGTGGCGGAATAAAGCTCGGGGAAGCGGATTCCACCTCGTTTCCTTCTTCATCCCACCATTGGGTGGCCGACAAATCTCCATTGGTAAAAGTTTCCTCCAGACGTTTCTGACCGTTGGTATGGAAGTAAATCAGGGCGCCATTGCCGGCAGTTACTTCACCGGTTTTTTGGTTGTTCGCGTCCCAGGTTGTGGCTCGCAAGAGTTTGTCATTCTCCCAGAATCCCTCGTATTCCAGTGAGCCATCCTCCCGGTGCCATGCTGTGCGGCCTTGTGGAACTCCGTTGAGGTATTCTGCTTCAAATTGTTTTTTGCCATCAGCGTACCACCACGTGACCGTTCCATTGTGTTTGCCAACTTGCACAGGTTCCTCTCGTTTCTTTAGAGTGCGTTCCTCGTCCCAAAATTCCACCACCGTACCTGTGAATGGGGTGCCCGCTGCCAGTTGCAGGTTAAGGAGTTCTCCTTCCATTCGACCCCGTTCAGCCGGGTCAGTTGCCGCTTCGATTTGCGTAGTAAGTTTTTCTATCTTCGCATCATCAGCACTTTCGTAGATGAATTCACCCCGCACTTCGGATTGGGCAACCAGAATTGCCCCCTTCTTCAATGGCTTTTTGCCATCAGCTGGCGGGCTTTGGGCCATGAGCGTTCCATCGGCGTCCCAGACCATGGCCTGAGCGACAAAACCAAGTTCATCATAATGGTTTTGGGTAAGCATTTGCGTACCATTCAAATCCCAGAGGGTGCCGATTTCAGCCAGTCTTCCATTGTTAATGAAGGCCACAAGTTGGCGGGAACCATCCTCATTATCGACGATGACCTGACCGGTATAAGGTTCAGTTTCATATGCTTCGGGAAGGATTTCGGTTTCGCGGGAATCAGGATCAATATTGTAGTGTAAGGCCCCGAAATTCTCACCGGAGATGTCACGAACTTGCGCAGGTAAATAACTGAAGTCCTGTGAAGTGGGTTTGATGGCATGATAGAGTGCGATATCCCACTCTGTACTATTTTCATCCAACGGTTTCCTCTCTGCATCCAGGCGAGCTAGGAATTGCGGATGAACGGTTCGAGGATAGGTTTTGAGCAGACCGGGAGAGATTTTTTGTTGTACCGGACTAGAGGATGTCCCGGGGGCCCAGCTTTGGATTGTTCCGATCAGGCTGACGCCAGCTGCTTTTCCCGCGTGAAATATCTTGGTAGGAGCAGAGCACCCTGCGGACCCCATCAGAAGCCCGCAGAGGCTCGCTATGACGGCAAAAAAGCCGCTATTTAGCAGTTTCTTCATGTTAACAGCCATATTTGGCGTCAAAATCACCTTTTTCATAACCGGTGGCTGAGGCTTACAGAGCAATTCCTGTACCGAATTGTGAATAACTTCGCTTTTTGGAGAGGGCAGGCTCATTGGCTAAAGGGTCGGGTTCGCTTTAGGCTACGTTTCGTGCCGCATACGCGCAAATGTCCTAAATGTGGTTCCCCGGTATCGGGTACGCGGTCAGTGTGTCCCCGCTGTTCCGGGGCAATGGCCCAACCTCGAAATTGGGATGATCAGGAGCAGAGCCGCTCAACGCGTGAGGAAAAACGCCATGCCGCTAATGCACGTATGCGTAACAGCGGCGCCGGGCTTTTTATTGCCGGGATTCTTCTCCTAAGTCGCGGAGTTGATAACAATGCCAACACACTGACTACCATTGGGGCGATAGGAATCCTCTTCATTGTGTTTGGCACTATCTGCTTTCTCTGGGGTTGGAAATTGATCCAGTTGGAGAAATAAAAACGGCGGGCCAAGGCCCGCCGAGATTGAGCTTGTTATGGAGGGTTATTTCTTCTTTGCCTTGGCTTCTACCTTGATGGTGATCTTCTTCGAAACAACCGGAGGATTATGCGGAATGTGCGCGAAATCAGCGAATACAAGTTGCAGCGTGTGTTCACCTGGAGGCAGGTTTAAAACGGTTTCTGTTTGGCCGCCGCCGAAGTGCAGTAGTGTTTCTGAAGCTACGAGCGGCAGGTTCATCGCCGGTAATTTCTCCGTGTCCACCAGTAAATGATGATGTCCCGTGTTTTCCTTGGGCTTGCCATCAGGCAGCACCAGTCCGGCAGGACACACGCCCATACCCTTCAGGCCAAACACTACTCGAACCGGTCCTTTCACTGTCTTGCCATCTTTCGGCAGCACGATCATCACTTTAGCACCCTTGGGAGAGGGGATGCGTGGAACTTTGTCTTCAGCCACGCTCGGCATCACCAGGCCGCAGGCGCTCAGGAGAAATAAAATCTTTTTCATACGAATACAGTTTCCTTATTAGGGGTTAAAAAACGGTTCGCCGTCATTGTGAAGATACCTTGGGGAGGTGCAAGGATTTGTTGAGAGTGCCGGTTATTCGGCCGTTTCAGTTTCTTGGGGTTCTATGGTCGCTTCTTCTGCCGTCTCTGGTGCGATCACTTCTTCTGGCGTCCCCTGAGCTGCTTGCGCCGCGGCTTGCTGTTGCAGCCAAAGGCTTTGGTGAAGCTCTGAAAAGAGCGAACTAGCAAACCAACGTGCGCAATAAGCAAAAGCCACCGCGGCAATACAGGCCCTCACGATGGACGTACCAATCCCATTGTCATTGAAGATATTCAGTGACAGTACCAGTAAAAAGCCAATCAGGCCACCTTGGGTAATGTACGGAGTCATGGGGTGAAACTCGCTCCTAGAGTATCGGCAGTTTTCTCAGAAACTTTAGCTTATTTTAGTCCCTTTGAGATTCGTGGGCCAACAGTATCGCCTCCGTCTATCACGAGGGTGTGGCCGGTGGTATTGGTGGCGAGCACCATAGCAATGATGCCTGAGGCAATATCATCAGGAGTGCTGACTTTGCCCAGTACGGTTCCGGCGGCTTTGGCGGCTTTGACCTGTTCGTAGGTCTCTCCCAGACCGTTCTGCAGCCACTCTCCTTCAATGAACCCGGGAGCGATGGCATTGACGCGAATCTCAGGGCCCAACGTGCGGGCGAGTGACAGGGTGAGATTAATGAGAGCTGCTTTACTGGCGCAGTAGGGAATGGAGCTGCCTGCACCCACCATTCCGGCGATACTGGCGGTATTCACGATGACCCCGCCCTCGTCTTCAGCCAGTGCTTCGCGTGCGGCGCGGGCCATTTGGAAGGGTCCTTTGAGATTCACCGCAAAAATCCGGTCCCAGTCCTCGTCTTTTACATCCTCCAGATTAGGGAAATCAATGAACCGAGTGGTGCCGGCATTGTTAATGAGGATATCGAGCCCACCAAAAACCGATAGAGCTTGCTCCACCATCGAGCGGCAGGCTGTATCCTCAGCCACATCGCCTTGTACAAGGATTGCTTCGGCCCCTGCCTCATGGCATTGCACTGCGACTTGTTCCGCTCGCTCGAGCGATTGATTATAGTTGATGGCGACTTTGCAGCCGGCTTTTGCCAGGGCGAGTGCCGTGGCTGCGCCCACTCCGCGTGAGGCACCGGTGATGAGTGCGCGTTTACCTCGAATGTTCAATCTCTAATAAGTGAAGGTGGATGGCTGTCGTAGTAAATCTCGTGGATTATCAGGTTTTAGTGCCTCGAGATCCTTGTGCGTTGGCTAGCTGTCCGATCCCCCGCAAACGTTTGAGCTTTTGGTATACGCTTTCTGTCGGAGCAAGCCACACTTCTCCGGTTCCGGTGAAGGTCTGGAGCAGTCCCTCGCCGCCGCGGACACTGCCAATGATTCCTTTGGTTGACTTTTCTACCGTAAAAGTGATGTTGCCGCGTCGTGCTAAAGCAAAGTTGCCATCGACTTGAAGGCGCTCGTTATTTAGGGAAATTTTGATGATTTCTTCGTGCGGCACCGGGCTGGATAAAACGGCCCAGCCGTTCCCGGTCAGTTGGGTTTGGAATAGGCCTTCGCCCCCGGCAACTGCTGAGGAGAGGTTGCTTTGCATCACTCCATCCACCGACACAGAGCCTTCAGAGGCGTAAAACATACCCTGATCGACAATCCATTTCTCCTTTTGTACATCCACAAAAAGGAAATGACGGAAGGTGGGTTCAAGATGCACTATTCCGGTGCCCCGGTAGCGTGGTTTAACGGAGCTTTCCCCGCTCATTAAACTCTTGAACCATTTACCCACTCCACCGGATTTTGCCTCTATGTCAAGATTGCCCCGCATGTAGTGAAGGGCGCCGGCTTCCATGACCATTTCTCCATTGTTTAGGGTAACACGCACCTGTTTCAGACGCATTCCGGCGCGATACGCACTGTAGATGTCTTTCGCCAGGTCAATTTCGTTGCTGCCTGAGAGTTTGGTATAGGCAATCACCTCGGCCTTGCTGTTGCTGCCTTCGCGACTCTGCAGAACTTCCACCGCCTGAGCGCTTTCGGTGCCGCCGCTCATGTCGAATCTACTGCCATCACCTTGAATTTTCGGTGGCATAGATTCAATATTGGGGCTGAATTGTAATTCTGGGTACTCACCTGCAGGCTTCCATTCAGTGGCCCCTGTTTCACAGATGAGTGTGTCAGCAGGCAATTCGCCGCTGCGAAGCTTGGCGGCTAACGCGTCGGTGTCAATTGGGCCAATCGCTTCATTGTTATGGTTATAGTGGAATGTCATTAGGGAGAGATTCTTTAGTTGATTAATTTAATGCGCAAGTTCCGCCATTGAACTTGAGCCCCCGCCAGTTCCTTTTTATTGCCGATGCCATGGACCTGAAGGCCGATGAACCCTTTGGCGGTGAGTGAGTCCTTGAAGTCAGCCCGGGCCACACCATTAAGCCAGGTCTTGATTGAATCTCCCTTGCACTCGACCCGCACCTTGTTCCATTCATTGGGTTTGTAGACTTTTTGGCCGGATTTGGTAAAGGCGGTCTTCGATTCTTCGTCATTGCCACCGCGCAGACCAGGGTAAAGCCAGCCACGTCTGCCCTCGTCATAAATCCCTGCACTCCACATCCGGTCCGGTTTATTGGGATCGATTTCCACCTGATAGCCGTGAACCCGGCCCGCGGGAAACTTCTTGGTTTTGCCGTTTTCCAGTGTTTTGGTGACTTCCTTGTTATAGGCGTTGGAACGAATCTGGACGCCTGAATTGAGGCGATTGTCGCACTTGTATTCGTATTCCAGCACGAAATCGCCGTAATGTTTCTTGGTGCACAGGAATGAGTTGGGCGTTCCATTGACTGCTGTCCCGATAATCACCCCGTCTTTGATGGTGTATTTGGCGATGCCCCCTTTCTGGGACCACCCGGTGAAATTTTTTCCATTGAAGAGATTCTTAAAACCCTTTTCCTGCGCGTTGATAAAAGAGCACGCCAAGACTGCCAAAAATATTAATATAGGCTTCACTGCTAGAGGCTAATAGGACGGTTTAGTTGTTGGCAAGCAAGTTTGGGCAAGGGGCTTATTCTTCCAGCGCCTCTTCCTCTTCCATGGCTTGCTCTTGTTCTTCGGTGACTACTTCGGGCTCTTCTTCACTGGCACACCCGGCAAGTTGAAATGCCGCACTCAGGGTGAAGCCAGATACAATGAATAATTGAACGATGGGTTTCATATGGGCCGCTGTATAGCTAAGAGACAGATTATGAGCCAGACCAAAAATCGCGCTTTTTTGCGTGAGGATTAAACCATAGACTGGCTTGTTTGCCGGGGAATGTTCCAAAATTGTTAAAATAACTACATAATTTGGAGGTTTACTGACGGCCCAAGGTCGGCACACTTTGTGCTAAAGAGGCTGTAGCCGCACTGCGGAGGGCCTCTGGCTATTGTCCTGAGCATACCATCCGTATAACCCGGAACTCGACAGATACCCAACTGACAAGAAACACAGATTAATGAAAACTCAAAAAGCATTTACCCTTATTGAACTTTTGGTCGTGATTGCCATCATCGGCATTCTGGCCAGTATGCTTCTGCCAACGCTGGCCAAGGCCAAGAAGAAGTCTAATCGTCTGAAATGTGCCAACAACGTAGGGCAAATCGGCAAAGCTTTTGCCGGTTGTGATTCGGACTTGGGTAATGTGCCGTGGATGCTGACTGCCGAGGATGCCGATGCCGCCTTCAGGGATGCTTACGGGACAACCGGTGCCAATAATCCTCGGTATTGGGCGGTGAGAAATATCCAGCTCCTGTGGAATGTGCCGGCTTTGAAGAAAGCGTTGGATAGCGCGACTTCCTTGCTTTCACCCAGTGATCCGGCAGCCAAACGCACCAGTGATAAGGAAAAAGGTAGAGACGGCTGGGGGGGCAACCCGCAAACCAAGACCGGCGCAATTAGTAAATATTCCGGTAAACCCATTGTTTTTTGGAACGCTCCCAAGACAGGAACCCGGATGAACTATAGCGTGAGTCGCCGGGCCCAGAGTTACGGGGTGTGCATGGGCGGCGATACTCTGGTTCCTGAAACCATTATGACCGTGACCCGCAACGCGGCCGGAGATTGCTACGCCAAGAACG
>CAZHJW010000128.1:0-6761 GCA_964533265.1 uncultured Pedosphaera sp. | reverse complement strand
TGATATAGCACCTTGGCAACTCCTTCTGTAATTGACCCACGCCTGCTTTCGTTACTTTGGTGTCCGCCAAGAATAGTTGAGTGAGGTTCTTCATTTTGGCCGCCTCCTTGAGGCCCGCGTCGGTAATTTGGGTGAACCTCAAGTCAAGCTGAATCAGGTTCTCAAGTTTGGTCACCTCTTTGAGGCTCGCGTCGGTTATTTGGGAGTATCCCAAGCCAAGCGTCTTTACCTTTCCTAAATCCTTCTTGGTGAGTTCACCTATGGGCTTGTTGAGCTGGTAACGAACGGCCCTCTCAATAATGGGGTCAGCAATCTCAACCATGGGCGACTTTTCCCCACACCCCACCAAAACCACCGCCGCAATCATCAAAAGGAAATGCTTCATGCTCAAAATTCTTTTCACCCGGTACCCGTGGAGCAATGCTCTACTCCAGGAGGGAGGCTTAAAACCGCACTGGGTTTGTCATATAAAAGTTTTGCCTCCTTCAGGGATACTGCAAAGTATTAATTAACCCCGCGAATATTAATCTTCGGATTTAAAGTTTTGATTTCCTCGAGGCTCGATTCAGTTAACTTTTCCCGATCAATCTCCAGAACCTTAAGCTTATCCAGGTTAATTAAAGGGGAAAAATCTATAATCGGATTTTTGCCTAACTTTAATATTTCAAGCTCCCTCATCCGTATGAGAGGCCTTAGGTCGGTGACTTTGTTGTTGTGTAGGTCCAATATCCGCATGGCAGCCATATCTTCCAAGGGAGTGAGATCGTTAATCTGATTCCCATCCAGATGTATGTGTGTGAGTTTTGTTAAGGAGGACAAAGAGGACAGGTCATCAATATAACAAGCCTGAAGCTTTAAGTAATTAAGTTCAAACAAACCAGATATAACCTTGAGATTGGCTTTGGCTGTAACATTCCCTTCAAGCTGTAGCCCCCTCAATTTATTCAGCTTTAAGAGCGGTTGGTAGTCATCAACCCTACTGTAAGCAAGCTCCAGGAAAGTGATTTCTGGGAGGTCGCAAACAGGGGAAAGATCCTTGATATGCGATCCCACAATTTGGAGTTTTTTCAGCTTAACCAAACCTTTCAGAGGCATCAGATTCAATGGGATTTTGAATCTATCTTTAGTGCCATAATTTCCGGCCCATAGTTCTTCTAACTGAATCAATCCCGACAATGGGGAAAGATCTTTTAGGGGGTTTTGCCCGACATTTAACTTTGAAAGATTTTTGAGTTTGGCCAGAGATGAAATATCGGTAACGCGATTCTCCATCAAATTTAATTTTTCCAGCCAGATTAATCGACTTAAAGATGAGACGTCCGTGATTCCTTGATCGAAAAACTTTAGCCCAACAATTTTTTTATAATCTACTTCTGTTAGCTGGCCTTGAGGCTTTTTCGCCGCTCCCCGTATTTCTGCCTCAATGACCTTTGCCGATTCCTCCTTGGTTAAAGACTTCTTATCCGCCGACATCAAAGGCACACCCAGGCAAAACAAAACTGTGAGTGTTTTCATTTGTTAGTCTTTCCTATTTCGGAAAGTTGGCGGGGCCGCTCTCCGCCCCTTGACTTTCCAAACGGTCTTTTTCCAATATCGCTTGATTCTCAAAGTAGGTGTAAATGAAAAAGATTAAAAACAATCCACCCAGTATCAATGGTATCTTGACCAAGAAGGTTGATACCCACCAAACCTCTCTTCTGATTTCCTCTAATTTCTGCGATACTAAAGCCTCTTCCTCTGGTGAACTTTTTTTATCCTCTTTTTCGGAGCGGGTAACAGTTATCTTGGCCATGACTTCAATATTCCTCTTCTGCTGGATCCATTTTCATCTCATTCAGGGTCACCACGGCTGGCTTGGGTGCAGCCATTAAGTCCTCCCTCAACAACAAGGGGGTGGAGAACATGCCGTGGCGACAAGGAATCTTAGCTTTTAGGGTAGGATTAATCAATCCACAGTGGAAATGGATTCCTTATTTAAAAGGATTAATTTTGCCGAAATGGTATTTGCGAATCTCCCCAGTCAGTGATTCCAGCACAAAATGTAACTAGAGCATCTTTATGCTGCGTGAGCAGCTCAAGCATTTGGGCATTTTGTGATATTATCTCCTCTATTTGATCTTCGGAATGGGTGATTCTAGTGCAGAATCCAGTAATGGTATTATTATGCTGCGTGATTAACTCAACCATTTGGGCATTTTGTTTTGTTATCTTCTGTTCTTGTTCTTCGGTCATTTTCCCGGAGGCTAATGCCAATGGCCTGTGGGTCAATCTTATCTACGAAGCGAAGGTTAGGGTGCCGGTGGCATTTCCTTTTCAAGGTCCACCCCTAAGCCATCGGCTATTCGGTTGATATAGTTGAAGTAGCCGACAATTTGTGCAGCATCACTGATGGCCTTTGGGCAAAAGCCTGCCTCCTGCAGTTTGGTGACATCGGACTGCGTGGCAGAATGCGGATCGCGCGTTAGCTTTTCCGCCCACCGGCACAAGGTCTGATCGGTTTCAGTCAGAGCTGCTTTACGCCAATCGCTTTTTAGGGCTTCGGCCTGTTCATCATCATGGACTTCATCCCGGAAGTCCGCCCCGTGGGACTCTGTTCAGTAATGACATCGGTTGGTAGCCGAAACTACTGTAGCCAGCATTTCCCGTTGAGCTCGCGACAAGGGTGACTTGCCTAGCATTATGGCCTGATAAAAATCCATTGAGGCACGTAGCACTTGCGGGTTGGAGCTCATGATTTTGAGTATATTAAATACACGCCCTGCCCGTAGTTCAGCCTGTGCATAGGTTTGCTTTAAAAGTCCTTTAGCCTCAAGCGGTTCAATTACGGGGATGTAAGCCATTCGTATATTTTGCCGTGCTGAGATATCTTTGGCGAGCATTTGCCTCTAGAAGAAGAGCAAGATTGAACTTCAGAGGGGGGGTGAATGAGGATTTGGGTTTAATCGCCCTCTACCATGTATTTAAACAAATTCGTTTCGTCCAAATCAGCACTTATGCTGATAGAAATATCTCTGGATTCAACGGTGTGCCACCATTGGTTGGGTAGGTACAGTACTTGTCCGGGTTCGAGGTAGGATTCGTAATATCGGGCTTGGTCAAACAAGGGGTACTTTTGGTAGTCAGGTTGCAAGGCATTCACCTTGGCCCAGCGTACGTTTTCACTGAAGTAACCCGCAACCTCCTCAGGCATGCTTTCGTCTGCCTCAGATGTTTCCATTATTTCCTCATACAAAAATTGGGTCTGATCAGGCGCAAAAAAGAGGATACGTTTATGGCCATAGATATGGAATAATAGTAGGTGTCCAAAGTCTGCATGCATGCCAGTGACATATCCTTTGGGGCCAAACCAAAGGGCTTTGTAGAAATTCTCATGGAGGCAGCTTTCCTTCGTTGTGAAGGGAGCAAAATGGTTTACGTCCTCGATGAGGTCGGGCAACATTTCGAAAATATTGTACTCCTCCCTTAGTGCATGCGATTTTTCTATTGAGTCTAGTGAGTCAACAAAATCAGCGAGGGTTATTTCCAGTATATCATTTTTCAGGAAACTCTCCAGATGAGTTTCATCTTTGTCATCGTGATTGATGATTTCCACATCTGCTTCGCCATGTTTACATTTAAAGTATTCTGGACTCCATTCTTGAGTCGCTGGCCAATCGGAGATCATGTTGTTCATCACGACCGGTTCCCGATTAAAATAGCTCTTGAAGAATTCAGGACGGGTTAAGCCCTCAACTTGATCGACGTCTTTCAGTTTTTTCATCAGTTGCTTTACCGGGTTGTGATATTCCTATCATCCTAATGGTCATGACCGGTATTCTGCCTGAAGCGACTGCGCACGGCAGTCTGTTATTAAAAGAAAAGATTACAGCCAGAGATTCTTCTGGTAAAAAGGAAACCTAGATACTGCGGACGGAGTTTTTAATACTCAATCTCGCAGTTGGGTAAATCTTCCTCTAGAGCCTCAACCTCCGCGTCGTCCAAATTAGGGTTCCCCTTAATCATGAGGACTTTTAGCTTTGTTAGTCCTTTTAGGGGTTTCAAATCAGTGATGGCGTTGAAATTAAGCCCAAGCCATCTCAGTTCCGTCAAATTAGCCAAGGCCGAGAGGTTGCTAACACTATTATTGATCAGGTTTAACCATTCCAGATTGGTCAATTGGCTCAGTGGAGCAATATTTTTGATTTGGTTTCTGCTCAGGTTCAGGCGGTTGAGTGTAGTTAATTCAGAAAGAGGCTTTAGGGCGGAGATTCTGTTGCCCTGTAATTGTAGCGTCTCCAGTTTTTTTAGGAAAGATAAAGGCTTGAGGTTGGCGATCTGATTATCGATTAAGGATACGTTTTGAGCGGATGTTAACTGAATCAGAGGCTCTATATTCACGATATTTTTGCTCGAAAAAGTAATTTCGGTTACTTTTTGATAATCAGCCTTCACAAGTCGCCCTTTAGGGTTCTTTGCAGATCTGCGAATACAGGGTTCTATGATTTCGGGAGTCAAGGGGCGGGAACAATACATTTTTAATAAAAAAAATGCAAACCCGAACTCATGATTTTAAGGTTATAGATGAAGATCTGTTGGGGTTTACCTCCATTTCCCAGTTCAACCTCCCGAATGCATTTTGCGCAATAAATCGAAGGAATAGAGGCCGGTGCTATGGTTGTCTCCCCAGAAAACCTGTATCGCATAGCCGCCTACCAGCTGTAGTCGATTGACCTGAAAACTGGTGTTATTCAACTGGGCTGAAGGGCCTTTGTGCATCTGGCCCAGTACGTCTATTTCGCCAATGCAGACAGCGCATGGACAGGCTCTGCGTAATTCATCCAGAGCAACGAATTGTTCTTCTCCATCGCCCCACTTGAGGGCCAACTCGTTTCCCACCACCTGTATATCGGCTAATTTCATCAGGAGGCAGCACGCTACTATTTTGGGTTTTGTTTGCCAGCACAAAAGAAATCAAATCACCGCCAACACGGCTTTTAGGCCGTCAGGAATCTTGGGCCTGTTTCAGATCTATGCTAATTATTTCTCAAGTGAGGGTAGTCTTGGATCGGTCGTGTTACATTGTGGTGGGATTCACCAATGATGCCACCATATTGTTCGCCGTGGGTTTTTACTAGCCGAAGGAAAAAGCCGTTGCCGTTTACTTGCGAGACGCTTCCGTCACTCAGTGCTACATTGCCTTGTTGGTCTCTGAGCCCGTTCATGTAGTTGCTGGGCTCATAATGGGAGCTGTCTGGTCCCAAAAATTTCGTGTTGGCATCCTTTGGTTGAATCGAAACCCCAAGCGGGCCATGTCCACTATGGCGATGTGTATATATGTGGAAACGATCGTTAATATTGGCAAATGGATATCCAAACGGGGTCGGTGCATTGCCCACAAAATTACGGGTGATCGCTAGAATCGTTTCCGGCAACATTAAATCACCACTAAGATGAAAGGCATAGCTCTGTGATTTGCAGGATATGGCGGATCCTGATTTGAATGAGGCTTTATCGTTCATCCTTTTGACAGCTGAATCGAGGGGAGACATGATTGTTTTGACTGAACCAAATTCGTCATAAAATTCGGGCTGCTTCCAGATGCCCTCAATACTAGTTACATCAGGATGTTTCCCCGATCCATTCATTGTCCATTGATCAAATGCATGAAAATCAGACAGGAGCCAAGGCAATCGGTCTTCGAATGCTGTTGAGAAGGAGGTGCTCGCCGTTGCGATCTGTTTCATATTATTGGCACATTTAATACGGTACGCCTTATTCTTCGCGCGCGCCAGAACAGGCAGCAAAAGAGAAGCCAAAATCCCAATGATAGCGATTACCACCAGTAGTTCAATTAAAGTAAAAGCCCGTTTCACAGTTTTTAATGATAATTGATCAGGTGAGTTGAAGCAAATCTCTATTCCTGAATGAAGGCTCCAAGCATTGCTTTCAAACCACCTGCGATTTTGTCTACTGGCCAATCTTCAGACAATGGAGGTACGTGCAGAAAAGCTGCTTTTTCTGGGTAGCCATGTTGGTCCCTGAAATGGAGCAAGATCCAGTAGGTGGATTCACAGACGTATTGGCCCGCGTCCTCAGAGATATAGGCGGGAAGACCCTTTGCCTGAAATGATTGCAGGGTTTCATCCCATGGCCATTGGCCGGGGTAGGAATCTGCGCCTTTGAGGTTGCTAAACTGGCTGGGTTTTCTCGCCTGCTGTTCGAGGCGGAATGTGTCTCCTGCAGCTAGACCGGTACAAAGGCAGATATTCGGTTGATGTTTATCCAGTAGATGAATCAGTTGATCCCGTGCGGCATGATAATCAACAGGCAGGCATTCACAGATAAATTTTGGGGTCTTTTCTCTTGCCAGTTCTTGCACTGCTTGCCAGCTGGAATTAATTTCAAACTCAGCAAATGGCTCAAAACCGGTTAGGAGGATTTTATGAGTTGCTGAAACCACGTGAATTCAATAGCAACACACTTTTATATGGTGAAATAAATAGGGGAAAGCCCTTGGTTTCATTTCTTTGGTTTCCAGTATGCATACAGGATCATGCCGATCGCGAGGACCATGATTAACGCCTTTGACGCGTAATACAGCGGAAAGACCTCGAAAGCTGATGGGGATGAGCCTGCATCCATGAATTGAGGCTACCGTCCTTGAATTAATACTCCAACTTCTTTATCTTTAGGGGTGATAACATGTCTTAACCCCTGGCTTTTTAAATTGCGAATAACCTGTGAAGAGGGTGGGAGTAGTAAATAATAACTGTAACTTTGAA